>JAGQQZ010000379.1 GCA_020425915.1 Planctomycetota bacterium
AGGGTGTTCGACGGCGGAGTGACCGGTCCGGGCCCGGCTTGGGCGACGAGGCCGGCGCTTGTCGCAAGGGCAGTCGCGAGGACCGCGCGGTGGAGCTGCTTGGACATGGGAGGGGAACCTCTTCGTTCGTGGTGTCCGTGGATCGCAGCAGGATAGTCCGCGCGCGGGTCGGCGTGACCGAACGCCGATGTCCCAAGTACGCACCGTGACGTTCAGTCGGATTCCGGCAGGAGGGCACCCTTCGACAACAGGCGCCCCAGCATCGACGGACTGACCTGCACTTCCATCAGGCAGCCGTCCTCGGTGTAGAACTCGCTGAGGACGGTCGCCGACGAGCGGATCTCGGCGTGCAGCGCGCCGGCGGTGTGCGGCACGAGGATCTGGATCTGCTGTTCGGTCCGGGCGAGGTAGTCCTGCAGGACTCGTCCGAGCTGGTCGAGGTTCTCGCCGGTCTTCGCCGACAGAGCGACCGCATCGCCGCCCCGGGCGTAGAGCGCCGCGAGCGGGGAGTGGTCCTCGATCGAGTCCAACTTGTTGAACACATAGATCCGCGGGATGTGGTCGGCCCCGAGGTCGTCCAGGACCTCCTCGACGGTATCGAGTTGCTCCACGGCGTTCGGGCTCGAGCTGTCCGCGAGCACGAACAGCAGATCGGCGTTGAGCGCCTCTTCGAGAGTGGCATGGAAGCTCGCGACGAGTTGGTGGGGGAGTTTGCGGATGAAACCGACGGTGTCGCTGAGCAGGACGGTGCGTCCGCCGGGCAGTCGCCATGGTCGTGTCCGGGTGTCCAGCGTCGAGAACAGCTTGTTCTCTGCGAGGACTTCAGCCGTCGTCAACGCGTTCATCAAGGTCGACTTGCCGGCGTTCGTGTATCCGACCAACGCGATCGTGAACAGGTCCTCGCGCGCGCGGACCTCGCGGACCTTGCGGCCCTCGATGTCCTTGAGCTGCTTCGCGAGCCCGGCGATCTTGGAGCGCAGCTCGCTGCGGTCGAGCTGGATCTGCTTCTCGCCCGCGCCGCCTCGCACACCGATACCCCCGCGTTGACGCTCGAGGTGAGTCCACATTCGCTTGAGGCGCGGGACCTGGTACTGCAAGCGAGCGATCTCGACCTGGAGCTTGGCCTGCGGGGTCTTCGCGTGGTGTTCGAAGATGTGGATGATCAACTCGCTCCGGTCCAACACCGTCACGCCCACGGCCTGCTCGATGTTCCTGCCCTGGGCCGGCGAGAGTGAATCGTCGCAGATGACGGCCCTCGCGCCGGTCGCCTTCGTGATCTCGGCGAGTTCCTCGAGCTTGCCGCGTCCGAGGTAGGTGTTGGGATCGGGGTGGCGCCGATGCTGAGCGATGCAACCGGCGACGTCGAACTCGCCGGTCTTCGCCAGTTCGTGCAGCTCCGCCATCGCCTCGATCGCGCTCCGCTGATCGCCGTGCGGGAACACGCCGAACAGGATCGCTTCGACGGGGTCCTGCTCGGAGGACTTGATGCGTTCGTCGAGGTTCATGGCGCGTCGGATGGAGGCACCGGCGGACCGTGCTCGACTTCGATCGAGCCATCGGCGGCCCGACGCATCAGGATGTGATGACAGCAACCCGCGTCGTCGCGTTGCGGGAAGTCCCGGCGGAAGTGGGTGCCCCGAGACTCTCGCCGCTCGAGCGCAGCAGTCGCACAGAGGGCCGAGACCGTCAACATGTTGCGCAGTTCGTAGCCCGGCCGATCGGTCGAGGCCCGCATCAGGTAGTGGTGCCAGAGGGCGATTCGCTCGCGGGCCTCCGCCAACCCGTCCTCGTCACGGACGAGCCCGACTTGCCGCCACATCAGGCTCTTCAGCGAGTAGAGCATGTCGTCGAGGTGCAACCTAGGCGCCGGCGTGTCGAAGCTCGGACCGGCCTCGGTCGACGCCAGCGGGACCGATTCCCGTTCCTCGGCCGCCCGACGTCCGGTGCATCGTCCGATCACCGCGCCTTCGAGCAACGAGTTCGAGGCGAGTCGGTTGGCTCCATGAAGGTACGTCGCGGCGGCCTCGCCGACGGCGAACAGTCCCGGGATCGTCGAGCGCCCGCACGAGTCGGTCCGTACCCCGCCGATCAGGTAGTGGGCGCCGGGCCGGACCGGGATCGGGTCGCGAGCGATGTCGATGTCGAAGCCGGCGCAGATGCGCGCGATCGACGGGAAGGCCTTGCGCGGGTCGCCTTCGAGTCCGCTGAGGTCGAGGTAGACGTGCGTGTCCCCGGTCTCGACCATCCGTTCGAGGATCGCACGGCTGACGACGTCCCGCGGCGCGAGTTCGGCGCTCGGGTGGACCTCGGACATGAACCTGTGTCCATCACGGTCTCGGAGCACGGCACCAGCGCCACGGACGACTTCCGAGATCAGGAAACGCGACGCGCCGGCGATGTAGAGCGTCGTCGGGTGGAACTGAACGAACTCCATGTCGGCGAGATCCGCACCTGCCCGGAAGCACTGTGCGGCTCCGTCGCCGCACGCTCCGATCGGATTCGTGGTCTCGCGGTACATCTGACCGGCGCCGCCCGATGCGACGACGACCGCGCCAGCACTGATCGCGAGCGCGTCGCCGTCCGCCAGCAGGACCGCGCCTACGCAACGACCGTCCTGCACGAGTAGGTCGCGCACGAAGGTCCCGAACTTGCACGTGATGTGCGGATGCCGCTCGATCGCATGACCGAGGACTCGCTGGATCTCCGCGCCGGTCGCGTCGCCGCTCGCGTGGACCACCCGATTGACCGAGTGGCCGCCTTCGCGGCCGAGTTCGAGTGATCCGTCTGGGCGTCGGTCGAACTCGGCACCGAGCGAGCACAGCCAATCGACCGACTCAGGCCCCTTGCTGATGATCTCACGCGTGATTGCCGGATCGGACAGGCCGACGCCGACCCGCAGCGTATCCGCCATGTGCAGGTCGAGGCTGTCTTCGTCGGTCAGGACGGCGGCGACTCCGCCTTGTGCCCATGCCGTGTTCGTCTCCGAGAGGCCCGACTTCGCGACGAGGAGCACGCGTGCGCCTGCATCGGCCGCGGCGAGCGCTGCCGATACGCCGGCGATCCCGGCGCCGACCACGAGCACGTCGGTCTGCAGGACCGGAGTCGTCCGGGCGTCGAAACTCCCGAGGCTTCCCGGAAACGTCGGTTCGGAAGCCCGCATCGTTCGGCGGCAAGCCGCGGCCTAGGCCGCGGCTTGCTCGGCGGACTTCCGACCGCCCTTGCCCTCGCGCTTGCGCATCCAAAGCACGATCGGCGTCGCGATGAAGATCGTCGAATACGTTCCAGACACGAGCCCGATGGTCAGTGCGAACGAGAAACCCTCGAGCGAGCTGCCCGAGTCCTTGTTGACGACGAACTGGATCAACACCACGAACAACGTCGTCATGCTCGTCAAGATCGTCCGCGACAGAGTCTGGTTGATCGACGTGTTCATGATCTCCGGGTGGTTGGGATGCAGCCCGAGGCGATCCTGCTCGTGCAGGTTCTCGCGCACCCGGTCGAAGATGACGATCGTGTCGTTGATCGAGTAGCCGATGATCGTCAGGAACGCGGCGATCATCGCGAGGTCGAGCTCGGCGTGCACGAGTCCGGCCGCATTGGCGGCGACGACGACGCCGAGCGTGATCAGGACGTCGTGTGCCAGCGCGACGACGGCCGCGATGCCGTACTTGTACTCGTGGAACCGCAGCCTGATGAACATGACGATCAGGAACAGCGCGACGACGAGGGCGCTGATCGCCGCGTTGCGCAGTTCGCCGACCATGCGGCCGCCGATCTCCTCCGACTCGGGGATCGGATCGGACAGCTCGATCTCGGCGCCCGCGACGGACTTGAGCGAACCGTGGAGTCGATCGCTGAGCTCCTGGCCGAGTTGGCTCAGCTTCATCGTCGACGGGACGTTGTACTCGACCGAGAAGTTCTTGCCGGTCTCGGCCGACGCATCGTCGAGGTTGGTGACCTTGTTCGGGTTCTCCGGGTCGTTGCCGTAGGCCTGCGTCAGCGCCGTCTCGAGATCGACCTGCTTGACCGGCTGCGCGAAGTGCAGGCGGATGAACGCGAACATCCGCGCCGGTGAGTCCGGATCGGGCGTCAGTTCGGCGCCATCGAACGCCTTGGCCACGAGCAGGTCGCCGAGGGTCGATTCGAGGATGCCGATGTACGGTGCGTGGAACTTCTGCTCCTCGGCGGTGGCTTTGCTCCGCGCCTCGTCGATCGCCTGACGCTGGTCGGGCGTCAGCTTGATCTTGACGTTGAACTTCGTCGACTCAGCGGCGTCGGTCTCGTCGCCGACGGTGTTGACGACCCAGCTCGGGTAGCTCTTGTCGAACTCCGAGCCGGCGATGCGTGAGCGCATGTCTTCGGCCGTCATCGCATCCTTGACGACGACCTGGAGCTTCGCGCCGCCGGTGAAGTCGAGGCCGAGTTTGGTCGAGTCGCTGACCTGGAAGAAGTAGACGACGCCGGTGATCACGAGGATCGCGCTACCGAAGAGCGCGGGGCGCGTGAACTTCAGGAAGTCGAAGTTCAGGTTGGAGAACCACGACACAGCGTGGAACTCTTGGAACTTCTTGCCTTCGAGCAGATAGTGGAAGACGAGGCGTGAGACGAAGAACGCGGTGAAGACCGACGTGACGATGCCGATCATCAACGTCACCGCGAAGCCGCGAATCGGACCGACGCCGACGTTGAACAGCACGATGCCCGCGAGGAACGTCGTGATGTTCGCGTCGAGGATCGTGACCATCGCACGATCGAAACCGATTCGAACCGCCTGCAGGATCTCCTTGCCGCGAGCGAGTTCCTCTCGGATCCGCTCGTAGATCAGAATGTTGGCGTCGACCGCCATGCCCATCGTGAGCACGAGGCCGGCGATGCCCGGCAGAGTCAGCGTCGCCTCGAGGAAGTTGATCGCGCCGATGATCAGGAAGACGTTGAGCGCGATCGCCGTGAAGGCGACGAGCCCGGCGAGCCGGTAGTAGAACAGGATGAACACCAGCACGACCGCGCCGCCGATCATGATCGACAGCAGGCCGAGCTCGACCGCCATGGCGCCGAGGCTGGCGCCGATCGTGATGCGCGAGGTCTCGATCGGCTTGACCTTGAGCGAGCCGGTCTTCAGTACCTTGACCATCCGGGCGACCTGCGCCTCGGTGAACTGGCCGGTGATGATGCCGCTGCCGGGGATTCGGCTGATGAACTGCGGCGCCGACTGGACGAAGCCGTTGAGGATGATCGCGCTCCGCTGCCCGATGTACTCCTCGGACCAATCGGCGTACAGGTCCGCCTTCGACTGCTTCAGCTTGTATCCGATCGCCGGACGACCGACGTCGTCGACGGTTCGACGGATACCGGTCGCGTCCAGGTCATCACCCGAGAAACTGACCTCGTTGGTGTTGATCGGGTAGTAGGAGATCAGCTCCTGACCTTCCTTGGGAGGAGTCGACAGCGCGGCCGCGTCGTACAGGGTGACGACTTGCTCGTCGTCGAGGTCGCGGCCTGCCTCACTGCTCCAGACCGAGCTGTTGTCGAGGCTGGCGCCGTTTGCCTTCGGCACCCAGTTCAGGTCCTGATCCTTGAGCGTCGCGTTGTATTCCGCGACGTTCGTCGGCTTCTCGGCCAGGGATGCGCGGTGGTCGTCCTCGTCGAGCCAGGCGTTGAAGGCGTCGCGCGCCTTCGCCAGGTCGTACGACACCCCGTTCTTGTCGTACTGGTCGTTGGCCATGATCCGCATCTCGAGCGTGCCGAGATCGGAGACCCGCGCGGCGACCGCGTTGAGCTCCGTCGTGTCCATCGCCGGCAGCTCGATCAGCAGACCCGTCTCGCCACGCCGAACGACGACCGCCTCGAGCACGCCGGTCGGATCGATCCGCTCGGCGATGACGCCGACGGTCTCGTTCATCAGCTGATCGATCTCGGCGTCGCTCGGGTGCGTCGGGAACGTCCCGTCCTTCACGGCCTGATCGATGTCGATCTCGTAGATCAACTCGGTCCCACCGCGCAGGTCGGGGCCGAGCTTGAGCTCCTTGAACGCGGTCGCCAGGATCGCGGCGGCCGTGACGATGAGGACCA
>JAGQQZ010000380.1 GCA_020425915.1 Planctomycetota bacterium
GTCCCTACTCGCGATCATCAACGACGTGCTGGACTTCTCGAAGATCGACGCGGGC
Source organism: Planctomycetota bacterium (assembly GCA_020425915.1). Taxonomy (GTDB): domain Bacteria; phylum Planctomycetota; class UBA1135; order UBA1135; family UBA2386; genus JAGQQZ01. The sequence goes on from JAGQQZ010000380.1 coordinate 56, forward strand.
AAGCTGACTCTCGGACGAATCCCGTTCGGGCTCCGCGCACTGATCGATGCGACACTGAAGATCCTCTCGTTCCGTTGCGAGGACAAGGGACTCGAGCTTGCCTCGCAGGTCGACGACGACGTGCTCGACGAGTGGATGGGCGATCCTGGGCGGATCCGGCAGGTGCTGACGAACATCGTCGGCAACGCGATCAAGTTCACCGAGGTCGGGCGGATCGAGGTGCGCATCCGGGCGGAACGGATCGCCGACGGTGATCACGTCCTGCGCTGCTCGGTCGCGGACACGGGCATCGGTATCGAGGACAGCAAGCTCGAAGCCGTGTTCGAGTCGTTCGTACAGTCCGACAGCTCGATCACGCGAGAGTTCGGCGGCACTGGGCTCGGACTGTCGATCTCCTCACGTTTGGTTCGCCTCATGGGTGGCTCGATGTGGGTCGAGAGTGAACTCGGAGTCGGCAGTACGTTCTGGTTCGAGCTTCGGCTGACGCCGAACTCGGACCAACGGCCGACGGACCGCCGATCCGAAGACCGGCCGACGTTCGACGGACCCTCGCTGCGCGTGCTGGTCAGCGAGGACAACGAGGTGAACCAGAAGCTCGTGCGGCTCATGCTGTCGAAGGCGGGGCACGAGGTCACGGTCGTCGACAACGGCGAAGCGTGCCTCGAAGCCCTCGATCAGGGGTCGTTCGACGTCGTCCTGATGGACATGATGATGCCGATCATGGATGGCCTCGCCGCGACGGCGATGATCCGGAAGCACGAGCAGGACGCGGGCGGAAATGCGCACCTGCCGATCATCGCGCTCACGGCGAACGCGATGTCGCACGATCGCGAGCGCTGCCTGGACGCCGGCATGGACGACTTCGTCGCCAAGCCGATTCGGCGCGAGGAACTCCTCGCGAAACTCCGGAGCGTCGTCGAGGGTCTGGATCAGGAACCGAACTCGAGCGCTTCTTGCTGAAGCTCGTGGATGCGTCGACAGGCGTCGGACGCCCGGGACAGCATCTCCTGGAACTGCTCGTGACTGAACGGTGCGCGCTCCGCGGTTCCCTGCACTTCGACGAAGCGGCCGTCCGAGACGCAGGCGACGTTCATGTCGACCGCGGCCGCGTGGTCCTCGGAGTAGTCGAGGTCGACGAGGACCTCGTTCTTGACGACGCCCACCGAGATCGCGCTGACGAGGTGGCGCATCGGCCAGTCCGCGAGTTCGAGGGTCGACAGGGCGTCGTGCATCGCAACGCAAGCGCCGTTGATCGCCGCGGTTCGCGTCCCGCCGTCCGCGGAGATCACGTCGCAGTCGGCCCAGAGGGTGACCTCGGGCAGCTTGCGCATGTCGACGATCGTGCGCAGGCATCGACCGATGAGCCGCTGGATCTCCTGCGAGCGCCCGTCGACCCTGCCGGTGCGGCCGTCGCGCGGTTTGCGCGAGTTCGTCGACGCGGGGAGCATGCCGTACTCGGCCGTGACCCAGCCCTGGTTCTGGCCCTTGAGCCAGGGCGGGACGTTCTCCTGGATCGAGACGGTGCAGAGAATGCGAGTGTTGCCGCAGGACACGAGGACCGAGCCGGCTGGTTGCGACGTGTAGTGGCGCGTGAACGTGAGTTCGCGGAACTCCTCCGGCGCGCGGTTTCCTGATCTGCTCAAGGTTCGGGCTCGGGGTCTCGGGTCAGCCTGGGATGTTAGGGGAAATCGACCTGGCGATGTGCGAGTCGCCGTCGGTCAGACGGGTGCGAGGATCTCGTTCAACGCTGCGCGGAGTTCGAGCAACCCGAACGGCTTCTGCAGGCGCGCGATGTCCTCGTCGCCGGGGCGTTCGTCCGTGATGTGGCCGAGGATCAGCGTCTTGGTCTCCGGTCGGTTGGCGATGACGTCTCGCGCGATCGCGAGCCCGTCGCCGTTGCGGGCGTCCTGCTCGAGGATCAGGAGCTCGAATCGCTCCGGCGTCGCCTCGAGCAGTGCGCGCGCTGACGCTGCGTCGACGCACGAGAAGATCTTGCGACCGAGTCGCTCGAGTTCGGTCGACACCATGCTGCGGATCGAAGGATTGTCCTCGAGCACGAGGACTCCGCCGAACTCGTGGCGCTCGGTCTCGCGCGGTTCCGTCTCCTCGTGCTGCTCCGGCAGATCGGCCTCGAGCGTGACGAAGCAAGTCGACGCGACGTCCTCGACCTGCTGGAACCAGAGCTGGGCACCCTGTGCTTCGAGGCTGCGTTGGGCGGCGAGGTAGCCGAGTTCGAGCGCGTGCTTGCGCGGACGCGACACCTTCGACGACCCGTCGGACTCGGCGCAGATCTCGATCCCGATCGTCGTGACGTCGTCGGAGACGTCGGCGTACGCCGCGATCGCGATGCTGTGCGTGCACGGCTCGAGCTCGAGCAGCGTGTCGACGAGGAACAGGATCGAATGGTAGAGGCTGTCGCGATCGGCGAGCGCCGGCGGGAGGAACGGGCTCGTCGCGACCTGGACCGCGACCAGATCGCCCTTGGCGGTCTCGAGCTCGCGCTTGACCTCGTCGAGCAGGAGACGGATCTCGACCGGTTCGCGGTGGATCTTCGCGTCACGCGCGAACGTCAGGATCTTCTCGGTCAGCAAACGGAGCCGATCCACGCCCGCCCACAGCGATTCGCATCGCACCGCCACGAGTTCCGGCTCGCCCGCCACTTCGCACAGGAGCTGCGCGTTGCCCTGCACGGCGGTCGCGAGATCCGCGAGTTCGCGGCCGATTCCGGTGGCGAGCGCGTGGAGCGGAGTCGCCGACTCGGCCACGACGAATCGCGCGAACGCTCGGTCGAGCTTCGCGAGGCTGTCGTCGAAGCTCCGTGCGACATCGACGTGGGGCACGGGGGGCGCCTCGACGCGTGCGAGGTCAGGGACGTCCACGACCTCTGAGCGCCCATGCGATTCGCGATCGAGCTCGGGCGCGATCTCAGGCTCGGCACAGCGGGCACGCCAGGACCACCAGGCGGCGGTGACGGCGATCCCGCACAGCAGTCCGAGGACGAAGTCGAGTGCGTTCATCAGGCAGAGGGAGGGGACGAGCGGGCCGCTCAGTTTGTGGGATCCGCGCCGCGAAGCCAAGCGTTCGGTTCGAGAGACTCCGGGGGCGCGCCGCTGCCGAGCAGGAATCGGTGCTCGATCCAACCGTGACATTGCGCGCCGGGCACGGCGATGACCTCGTCGTCGACGCGAAGGCGGCCGTTGGCGCGGACCATCGTCGCGGCCGTGAACGTCGTTCCGTTCGTGAACACGGTCTCCCACGCGGGCGTGCCTCGGTGCCACACCAGGTGTCCGCTGCGGAAGAAGCGAATTCGCAGGCGGTGGTCGTCGTGGCGGTTCTCGATCCGAACCGTCATGCGGACGACTTCCTCGTCGCGGCGCGCGTCGAACACGAGTTCGCACGGGAACGACATCGCGCGTCGCCCGAGCGAGCCGTGCAACGTGAGTCGAGTTGCCGCCTTGGTCTCGACCAACTCGGCGGGACGCAGGAACCCGGGGTGGAACAGTCGTGGCCGTTCCTGGTCCGCGGGCGCGAACCCATCGAGGTCGCCGACGTCGGTTCGGTCCTCGAACCGGATGCAATCGGGCTGCGCAGTGTCGTCGCTGCGGTCGATCAGCGTGATGCCCGACTTCCGCGCGAACCGAACGCGAGAGCCGCCCGACTTCAGCACGAACTCGCGACGTCGCCTGAGATCGCGCCCGACGATCCGGTCCGTCGCCTCGAACGCGGGCTCGGGATCGCTCGGAGGCGGTTCGCACAGGCTCGCGGCTTCCTCGAGCGCGACGGCGAAACCCCGCGCGCACCCGTCCTGGACGGTCCCCGCGCGCAGGTCCGCCGAGTCGAGGCCGGCGAGGCGTTCGCGTGCCGCCGGCGTGCCGCGCGATTCCAGCGCGTGCGTCGTCGCCGCCGACAGGAGCTCGAGATCGACTCGGGCGTCGGCGCTTCCCGCGCCCGGCGGTGCGAACTCGCCGCTCGCGTGCACCCGTTGCGCGAGCGTGCGGGCGCGGCGGTCCGGGTGGGATGGACGACGTTCGCTCATCGCCGCAGCGCGATCGTGTAGTGGCGATCGGACGTCATCGCGAGGCTTGCGTCGGCCAGGCCGGCTCGGCGCAACGCGTCGCGGACTTCGTCGAGCGTGAGCGAAGCGCACAGGCTGTCGAAGAACAGCTTCTGCTGATACTCGTTCTCCTGGGCGGCGTGCAGTGCGACGAGTCGTTCGGCGGCGTCACGATCCGTCGGGCGGCACAGATCGCGGATCAACAGCGTGCCGCGACCGAGCACGCGACCCGCTTCGGCGAGATACGACACGGGGTCCGGGATGTGGTGGAGGATCGTGTTGGAGATCACGCCGTCGAACGCGCCATCGTCGAACGGGAGTGACTTCGCGTCCGCGGCGCGCAGCGTGATCCGGTCTTCGAGCCCTGCTCGCGCGACCTTCTGGCGCGCGAGCCCGAGCATGGTCTCCGCGGCATCGACGGCGGTGATCCGCGCCGAGGGGTTCGCGGCGGCGAGGAGCAGGGGGATGTCACCCGGTCCCGTGCCGATGTCGAGGATCTCGCGGCACGCGTCGCCGCCGGCCTCGAGGAACGCCGAGACGACGCTCTGGTTGGCCGCCGAGTGGTCCATGGCGTCATAGCCGTGGGCCTCCTCGGGCGTGTCCATGTACTCGGGCTCCAGGATTCGCTCCATGATCCCGGGGATCGTGGGAGACCTCCGCGGGAGTGTCCAGGAATTGCACGCCCATTCCCGGTCCGGCGGCTCGAGTCCCCGGTCGCGTTTCGCCGATGCCAAGGGCATGGGCGCGACGCAGCTACGCATCTGGGGTGATCCGTTCCTGCGCTCTCCGCGTGCCGCGTCGATGCTCGCCCTGCTCGAACTCGGAACGGCTCGAGGTTGGTCGATCGGCCTCTGTCTGACGGGCGCGGTCGGCGAGCCGTCGGCGGGTTCGGATCGCGCCGTCGTCGAGATCACCGACGGGGCTCGCTCCCGGTCGATCCCGACCGAGCTGGACGGCGAATGCGTCCGGCGGATCGAGGAGGCAGTCGATGGCGCGGTTGCCGACACGGCACCGCTCGTCGTCTTCGGCGATCCCGACGAGTTGCTGCTCGCTGCCCTCGAGTTCCCCGAGGCCTGCGTCGTCCGTCAGGCCGACCCCGGCGATCCCGAGGCGATCCTCGAGACGGTCGGTTCGTTCGACGCGACCTGGCCCCGGCACGTCACCGACCGTGTCGTCGACGCCGCCGTGTTGGAGCCGTTCCGCTCGCTACCGCTCGCCACCGGTCATGAGACGATGCTGTTTCACGCAGCCGTTCCCGGTTCGGATCTCGACGTCTTGGCAGAGTCGCTGTGTCCGACGCTCGGGTTGCGCGTGCAAGGAGCTTCCGCCGCGCAGCGTCGCGCACTCGGCGCACGACTCGGGTCGCGGGTCGAGTTCGTCGACGGCGACATCGTCCCGGCGTCGCTCTCGGACGTGCTCGCGTTCGTGCAACCGACCCGGTTCGAGCTTCCGGTCGAGCTGCTCGCGATCGCGATGAGTTCGGGGCGACCGTTGATCGCGTCACGTTCCGCCGAACTCGCGCGGGACTGCGTGGAGCCGGGTTTCGGCCTGCCGCTCGGCGGACGACCGACCGAGTCCGGGTTCGCGACCGACCCGCGGACCGTGCTACGAACCGTCGCACTGCTCCGCTCCGAGCCGACGCGCGTTCGTAGCATCGCTCGGCGAGCCCGCGAACGCGTCGCCCGGCGCTTGGCCGGACCGCGACCGTCGCCGCCACCGGCGGAGCTCCGCGAGGACCGGTCACGACCGCTCGTCGTGTTGGAGGCGCCGTTGTTCGAGACGTCGTCCTCGGCGCACCTGACGATCGAGACGGCGCGCGCGCTCGTCGCCCGGGACCGCGTCGACGTCCTGCTGCGGCCGCGCGTGCCGTTCCGTGACGGGCTCGATCCGTTCGCGCGCCGAGCCCCCGAACTGATCAGCCGGCTGACGCGTCGACCACCGCGTGCCGACCTCTGGCTGTCGGCCGGATGGCCGGTTCGCGCGTCGCGGCCGGACGCCGCGACGTTCGGGCTGCGGATCGACTACGAGTACGGCGCACTACCTACCGAACTGACGCCGCACGTCACCGACGGCGCCGACACCGTCGTCGTGCACTCGAGTGCCGTGCATCGGTTGGTCGCGGACGCCGGCGTGCCGACCGATCGGATCGTGACGATTCCCCACGGCGTCGACGAGGTGTTCTCGGAGGCCGGTTCCAGGTGCGCCGCGATCGATGCGTTCGCCGCCGGACGTCGCGTCGTCCTGTTCGTCGGCGGCCCGATCTGGCGCAAGGGTTTCGACCTCGTCGTCGGCACGATGCTGCGCGAGTTCTCGCGCGACGACGACGTCTGCCTCTTGGTGAAGACGGTCGGTCGAGCGAGCGACTACGCGGGCTACGAACTGAGTGACCTCGTCGAACGCATGCGTCGACTGCCGACCGCTGTCGAGGTCATGGTCGTCGACGACGACCTCGAGCCGGCGGAACTCGCGTCCGTCTATCGTTCGGCCGACGTGCTGCTGCATCCCTACCGCGGCGAGGGCTTCTGCCTGCCCGTCCTCGAAGCCCGAGCCTGTGGCCTGCCGGTCGTGACGACCGCGGGTGGCAGCACCGACGACTTCTGCGAAGGCGAAGGCGTGCTACGGATCCCGTCGATTCGTCGGGCGGTCGGGCTGCCGGATCCGCACGAGGGTCCGCCGTTCGTCCTCGAACCCGATGCGGATTCGATCGGCGGGCTCGTGCGTCGGGCGTTGGAACCGGAGGTGCGTGCGGCGGCGGTACGATCCGCGTGTGGTGTTCGTCGCGAGTTTCGTTGGGAGCGTGCGGCGGAGCGCTTGGAGCGGATGGCTTTCGGAGCGTTGCTGGGCTGCGTGTAGCTCGCGAGCGCTCGGGCTCGAAGGCGAAACGGAGGGGAACGGGCGGACACTCCGGCAAGGGAACAGCGGAGTTGGACTCGAGATCTGGCGGGCGCCCGCCAACATCGGGATTGCCGATGTGAGTCCGCAATGCATCGGGATTCCCCGATGTTGGAGAGCGCCCGCCACCTCGCGTGCCCGCTGGAACCGCGGCGCGCGCCGGCCAAGTGGCCTGCACCCCGCGTGTCGGCCGGCGCCTTCCAAGA
>JAGQQZ010000381.1 GCA_020425915.1 Planctomycetota bacterium
CTCGATCATCGTTTCCGCGCCGGCCTCGGCTCCGGCGGCGATGCAGTACCTCGCCCCCTACGCCGGCTGCGCGATGGGCGAGCGGTTCCGCGACGAAGGTCGCCACGTCGTGATCTTCTACGACGACCTCTACAAGCAGGCGCTGGCGTATCGCCAGGTCATGCTGCTGCTGCGTCGTCCGCCGGGCCGCGAAGCGTTCCCCGGTGACGTGTTCAACCTCCACTCCCGCCTGCTCGAGCGTGCGGCCAAATTGTCCGACGCCCTCGGTGGCGGCTCGATGACCGCGCTGCCGATCGTCGAGACCCAGGAAGGCGACGTGTCGGCCTACATCCCGACCAACGTGATCTCCATCACCGACGGTCAGATCTTCCTCGAGGCCAACCTGTTCAACGCCGGCCAGCGCCCGGCGGTCAACGCGGGCATCTCGGTGTCGCGGGTCGGTGGCTCGGCGCAGATCCCGGCGATGAAGAAGGTCGCCGGTGGTCTCCGCATCGGTCTCGCCCAGTATCGCGAGCTCGCCGCGTTCGCGCAGTTCGGCTCCGACCTGGACAAGGCGACGCAGCAGGCGATCAACCGCGGCAAGCGCCTCGAGCAGCTGCTCAAGCAAGGCCAGTACGCGCCGGTCGAGGTCGAGGTGCAGGTCGCGATGATCTTCGCCGGCACCAGCGGCGGCCTCGACGACGTCGCGGCCGAGCGAGTGCCCGAGTTCGAGAAGGCCTACTCCGATCACCTCCGCGCGAACCACGCCGACCTGCTCGAGAAGATCCGCGTCGACAAGAAGTGGAACGACGAGATCGCGAAGCAGTTCAGCGACGTGTGTGCGGCGTTCGTCCAGGAGTTCAACGCCTGAGTCTGAAGACCAGCGAGGTGCCCGATGGCGAACATCAAGGAACTGCGCGGCCGCATCACTTCGATCGGCAACATCTCCAAGATCACCAAGGCGATGGAGATGGTGGCTTCGATGAAGCTGCGCAAGATCCAGAACCGCGCGCTTGCGATTCGGCCGTACACCGAAGAGCTGCGCGGTCTGCTCGGCCACCTCGCCGGCTCGATCAGCTCGGAGACCGAGATCCCGCTGTTCACGCAGCGCGCCGAGAAGAAGACGACCGGCATCTTCGTCGTCTCCTCCGACCGCGGGCTCTGCGGTGCCTACAACGCCAACGTCATGGCGAAGGTGCACGAGTTCGAGCGTGAGCTGGCCGACAGCGACCCGCAGCGCAAGCTGAAGTTCTACGTCTACGGCAAGAAGGGCTACACCTACCTGGCCCGCCGCGGCTACGACGTCGAGCGCTTCTACGCCGAGCCGCCGCTCGACGCGCTCGAGTTCAGCGCCGCACGCATCGTCGGCAAGGACCTGGTCGACGACTTCTCGGCGGGCAAGATCGACGACGTTCGGATTGCGTTCACCGCGTTCGAGACCGTCGCACGTTTCGCGCCGCAACTCGACGCCTTCCTGCCGGTCTCCGAGGAGCTCGTCAGCGATGCGATCAAGGAGCGAGACCTCGACGAGGCCGAGTCGAAGTTCAAGCACGGCTACCTGCTCGAACCGGATGCCGAGACGCTGCTCAACCGACTGGTCGGGCGCTACCTCGAGACCGTCGTGTTCGACGCGATGCTCGAATCGCTCGCCTCGGAGATGGCGTCCCGTCGCATGGCGATGAAGGGCGCGACCGACGCTGCCGACCGCATGGGCAAGGATCTGAAGAAGACCTACAACCGCGCGCGGCAGGAAAGCATTACCAAGGAGCTGCTCGACATCGTCGGCGGCGCCAACGCGGTCTCCTGATCGCGCAACCCGTATTCAATCCCGTCTGATAGGAATCATCGAGTGACTGCCACCGCAACCGCAAACGGCAAGGTGCTCCAGGTGTTCGGCCCCGTCGTCGACATCGAGTTCCCCGAAGGCCATCTCCCGGCGATCTACAACTCCATCCGCATCTCCGACGAAGCTCGCAAGATCGACCTGACCTGCGAGGTCGCGCAGCAGCTCGGAAACTCGACGGTCCGCACGGTCGCGCTCTCGTCCACCGATGGCCTGGTGCGCGGGATGGAGGCCGTCGACAGCGGCGGCCCGATCTCGGTGCCGGTCGGCGAGGAGACGATGGGTCGCCTGTTCGACGTGCTCGGCAACGCCCTCGAGGTCGGCGTCGCGCACCCGCGAACCGGCGAGCCGATCCCCCCGATCCAGACCAAGGAACGCATGCCGATCCACCGGCAAGCGCCCTCGTTCGAGGACCAGGCACCGGTTCAGGAACTGTTCGAGACCGGCATCAAGGTCATCGACCTGCTGTGCCCGTTCGCGAAGGGTGGCAAGGTCGGGCTGTTCGGCGGCGCGGGCGTCGGCAAGACGGTTCTGATCCAGGAGCTGATCCGC
>JAGQQZ010000382.1 GCA_020425915.1 Planctomycetota bacterium
CGCTGTTCTTGCTCGCGTCGCTCGGGCTCGGTTTGGTGATCTCGTCGACCGCGCGCCAGCAGTTCGTGGCGGCACAGGCGTCGATCCTCGCGGGCTTCTTGCCGGCGTTCTTCCTGTCCGGGCTGATCTTCGATCTCGGCAGCACGCCGCTGGCGATCCGGATCATCAGCCACGTCGTGCCCGCGCGTTGGTTCGTCGAGGCCAGTCAGACGCTGTTCCTGGCCGGCGACGTCGGGTCCGTGCTCTGGCGCGACGCCGGGGTGTTGGCGCTGATGGCGGCGCTGTTGCTGACGATCGCTCGCCGCAAGACGCCGATCCGACTCGCCGAGGACCGCTCGTGACCTGGTTGCGGCAGGTGCTGGCCATCGTGGTCAAGGAGTTCCTCGGCATCCTGAAGGACCCGCGGTCGCGTTTCCTCGTGATCGGTCCGCCGATCATCCAGTTCTTCGTGTTCGGCTACGCCGCCACGTTCGACGTGCACGACGTCGCGTACGTCGTGGTCGACGACGACGACTCCGCCGATTCCCGCGACCTCCTGGCGCGTCTCGACGGTTCGCCGAACTTCGCCCTCGCCGGTTGGCTGGACTCGGCCGCCGAGGTGCCGCGGTGGATCGACGACCAGCGGGCTCGGCTCGCGATCCACGTGCCGGCGGACTTCTCGGAGCGTCTCCATGCCGGAGGGCCGGCGCAGGTGATGGTCATCGCGGACGGTCGCAACTCCAACGTGTCGGGGGTCGCGCTCGGCTACGTCGGCGAGATCGTCCAGCAGTGGAGTGCCACGCGCGGCGGTGGCGTCGAGGTGGTCCACCGGGCTTGGTACAACGAGTCGCTGCTCAGTCGCTGGTTCATCGTCAGCGCGCTACCCGCGCAGTTGGTGCTCGTCGTGGTGATGCTGTTGACGAGCCTGTCGGTCGCCCGCGAACGGGAGCACGGCACGTTCGACCAGACGCTGGTCGCACCGCTCGGCGCCGGCCAGATCCTGCTCGGCAAGGCGGTGCCACCGTTCCTGTTCGGGCTCGGCGACGGACTCCTGCTGACGGCGGGGGCCGTGATCTGGTTCGGTCTACCGATGACCGGGAGCATCGGGGCGCTCGTCGCGGTGCTCGCCAGCTACGCGTTGGCGATCCTCGGCATCGGGCTGTTCATCTCGTCGCTCTCGATGACCCTGCAGCAGGGCCTGCTCGGGTCGTTCCTGTTCATCATGCCGGCCGTGATCCTGTCGGGCTTCACGACGCCGATCGCGAACATGCCGCATTGGCTCCGAACCGCGACGCTGGCCAACCCGGCCCGCTATGCGGTCGAGTCGTGCCGGGCGGTGCTACTCGAGGGGGCGAGATTGCCGGACGTCGTGCCGGACTTGGCGTCGATGCTCGTCATCGCGTGCGTGTGTCTCGTAGCGGCGGGATGGTTGTTCCGCGCGCGGGCGGCGTGACCGCGATCAATTCGGCTGGATCGTCATCGCCAGTCCGTTGGACGTCGCGATCGGCAGCGGATTCGGCGTCGGGAACCCGACGACCGCGAGCTGCGCGTAGAGCGTCCGGCCGGCGAACGCCGCGCTCGTCGGAATCGGGAGCGGGGTGACCGATGGCAGCGCGAGTGGCAGTGGGCCCAACGTCGCGCCGGTGTAGAGACGACAGTCACGCATCCCGATCACGGTCAGGTCGACCACGGGATCGAGTCGCCGGAAGCTCAGCATGAGCCATCCCAAGTGCACCGCGGGCGGTAGAGCGTTCGTCGTCAGACCGAAGGTGGATCCCATGACCGGCCGAGCACCGGGCGTCGCGGGGACGAGTTCGACGCGACGCGTGTCCGAACCGGGCAACCAGCCGCGCGCGACTTCCAACGACAGATCCGCGTCGAGGCGCAGAGCGCCGTGACCCGGCGTGATGCCGACGATGGCGTCCGCGGGCACGTCGACCGCCTCGTACTTGACCTCGATCGCGCCACTGCGCTCGATCGTGGCCTGGAACGTGTTGCGGTGGTTGAGGCCCTGCACCGCGTCGACCCAGGTCACGTGGAACCGGTTGGCGTTCGTGGGGTCGAGCTCGGCGTGAACGGTGCCGTGAGCGAGCGGGAAGCCGGCCCACAGCGGAAACACCGTCACCGCGCCGGCCCAGGTGTACCGACCCCCGGCCGGACCGATCGGCTCGAGCGCGATCGAGCCGGCGAAGTCGATCCACAGCGACTGCGTCACCCCGCCTGGGTGTGGGATCACCCACGGCAGAGCGACCTGTTCGACCGACCCTGCGGCGAACGCGAGCGGCGTGGAGGCCGGTGGCACGTATGCCGAGGATCCTGCGGCGACCGCGTAGCCCGTGCCCATCGGCGTCGCGCGCCAGCCCGAGCCGCGTTGCAGGTCGACCGGGTTGGAGACCGCGTGGAACGACTCCACCAACGAGCGGAGGTGCTGCCCGCAACCCGAGCCGAACGCTTCCACGGTCGCGTAGCCGCCGGGCAGGTAGTCGAGTGTGATCACCGGCGCGTCCTGGTCGACGACCAGTCCGCTGCCTGGGTGCTCACGGAAACGCGTGACGTGTGCGGCGTTCGGAACGATGTCCAGCACGGGGACCGGCGGTGACTGTCCGAGCCAATCGAACTCGATCAGCAGTCGCGAGCCGAGCGTCGGGTCGAACACGAACGGCGGATCGAACGTCACGTGGAACAGGTCGTCGTTCGGTGTGCTTCCCGAGGTCGCCTGCAGACTGCCGACGGCCGTGAACTCGCGTGCGTCCGCGCCGTGGTTCGCGTCGATGCTCGTCTGCACGAGAGGAGTCGGGGACGTGGAGAGTGTCGTGAACACGAGGGGCGAGAACGACTGCGGTCCGGTGACGAACCCACCGTCGGCGCGGAGACCGATGCCGGTGATCGAGATCGTGTTCGAGAACGACGCGAACGCCGCGTTCTCGATGACGTACATCTCACGCGTCGGAGCCCACGGGATCGGCTGGAACGGCGGGATCGTCGCCGAAGACGCGCCCTCGACCGTGACCGCCGCGCTGGGGATCGTGACCTGTTGGCTCGAAGCGCCATCTGGAACGGCGAGGACGGAGATCAGGAGCAGGGTTCGATTCATGGTGCTTCGTGGCGGACGATGTCGATAGCGCGACGATCGCTGCATGTAACCGATCGAGTACGGAACGACGTACGTACTCGTCGCCGTCCGCGCACCTCGATCAGCGTTCGTTCGACTTCGACGAGGACGCGAGATTCTGGCCACTCGCTCGCGCGCGACGACGAGCTCGGAGCAGCAGATACGCAGCGGCGCAGACGACGAACGAAACCAGCGTGACGATCGGCAGGGGGTGATCCACGGTTCACCGGTGGCCGATCACGTCGCTGATCTGTCTCCCATGCGCGCAGTGAGGAGAATTGCCGTGTGGCTCGGCCGTGCATCATGAACGACCCATGGCGCATGTCGTGCGCGTGGATCATTCCGTGGACTTCTTCGTCACCGCAGGGCGCGAAGAAACCGGGTAGTCGAAGTTCGAGGCGGGGGGACCGTCGTGTTCGAGGATTGCGTTCTCCGTGGCCCAATCGTGTCTGCAGGTGACGGATCAGAGGTGCTTCTCGATTCAGGCTGCGCGACTCACGAGCGAATCCGTAGAGCCTTCGACCGTGTTCGCGTCGTTCCTACGTTGACTGGGAGACCGAGCGTCAGCCGAGCAGTCCCTGCACGACGTCGCCCTTGCCCAGCACGATCAGCAGATCGCCCTTTCGGATCACGTCGCTCGGCTTCGGCGGCATCGAGAGTTCGCCGCTGTCGCGGCGGATTCCGACGACCATGACGCCGCGTTCGCGCAGGCCCGAGGTCGAGAGCGGTTGGTCCACGTAGGGCGCGCCGGCGTCGACCTTGAGTTCGGCCAGCTCGAAGTCCTTGCCTCGCGCGCTCACGACTTCGAAGAAGTCCTCGACGTGCGGGGTCGCGAGCAACTGCGCCATCTTCGCCGCGCCCGTTGCGTAGAGGCTGATGACCTTGTTCGCGCCCGCGCGGCGGAGCTTCTCGGCGTCCTTCGCGGTCGTCGCGCGCGACAGGATCAGGAGATCCTTGCGCAGCAGGCGAGCGGACAGCACGACGAACAGGTTCTCGGCGTCGCTTGGCAACGTGCAAGCGATGCCGCGCGCGCGGTCGATGCCGGCGGCCCGTAGCACGTCGTCTTCCGTCGCGTCCCCGACCAGGAACGGCCAGTTGCGCTCCTTGCACGCCTCGGCGATCTCCTCGCTCGAGTCGATGGCCATGAACGGTAGGCCGCGTTCCTCGAGCTCCTCGCAGAGTGAGCGACCGAGGCGGCCGAGGCCGCAGACGATGAAGTGACCACGCATCTCGTTCAGGATTGCCATCATCTTCTTCTGGCCGAGCCAGTCCCCGATCTGGGCGCGCACCACGAATTCGCCGAGGGCCACGGCGCTGTACATGAACACGCCGAGCCCGATGACCAGGAAGACCATCGCGAACCAGCGGCCACCTTCCGACAACGGGTGCACCTCGTTGTAGCCGACGGTCGTCAGGGTGATGACCGCCATGTAGAGGCCGTCGAAGAAGTTCCAGCCCTCGATCAGCGAAAAGCCGGTCGCGCCCGACATGGTCAGGACGAACAGCACCAGGACGACTCGACGGATCTCGCTCATGCGGGATCGCGCGTTCGGGGACTCGCGCGCCCAGCATGATTCAAGCCGGCGCGCGCGTCGCTGACCAGACTACGCCGGTGGATTCGGCCACGCCCGCGGCGAGCGTGCCACGCGGTGGTCGGTCACTGGGCGTCGTGTCTCGCTATCGCCACCCGATCGTCGCCGCGCCACCGTTCGAGAGCGTCAAACCGAGTGCGTTGGCGAGCGGGTCGCCGACCGCTGCCTGGACGAAGAACTCCTGTCCACCGAACGCCGCATCGTTGGGAATCGGGATCAACCAGAGGCCGGCCCCCCCGAACGACGGAATCACGTCCGTGCGCGTGGGCGCGATCAACAGCGAGCAGCCGGGCATGCCGATCGCGTCGAGCGGCGCGGGCAGCGGCACGGAACCGAGCATGCTGTTCGAAGGCCCGAGGAGTCCGAAAGCCAGCGAGCCGCTCGGCACGCCGAGGAGCTGAAGCGCCATCGTCTCGCCGATCACAGGCAACTGGCCAGGCGGGGAATACAGCGTCGGGAGCCCGGCGCTGCCGGAACACGCCGCGCCGAACGACCGGAACTCTGCGACAGGGTCGCCCACGTAGACCCACGTCTCGTTGTGGTCTCGGTCGCCGAACGCGACGATCTCGTCGTTCATCGCGTCGTACGTCAGTTCCGCGAATCCCGGCGTGCGGCTCGCGGTGGGATTGAGCGTCCACGTCACGCCGTCCCACTCCCACGTGTCGACGGTGAGCGTGTCGTCGCGGCCGAACACGACCGTGCGGTCGCGGGCCGAGTCGTAGGCCATGCCGAAGTTGGAGCGCGCACTGGGACGGTTCGGAGGCTGGCGTTCGGTCCAGTCGGTTCCATCCCACTCCCAGGTCTCGGCGTCGAAGTCGTTCGTGAAACCGCCGAACAACAACACCTTGCCGCATTCGGCGTCGTAGACCATGCCGTGGCCCGCTCTCGGGCCGGGGTCGTGCGCCGGGAAGCGGCGCGTCCACACCGACCCATCCCACTCCCATGTGCTCGAGGATCTTCCGGACGAGATCGAGCCGCCGTACATGACGGCGACGTCGCGGACGGGGTCGTAGACGATCGCGGAATTGTCCCGGTCGCTCGGCCCGTTCGATGCCAGCAGCGTCCACGAGTTGCCGTCCCAGGCCCAGAGGTCGTTGGTCTCGCCACCGGAGCTACCGGTGCTCCGCCCGCCGAACACGAGGATCTGTTCGCGCGCCGAGTCGTAGGTCATCGAGTGATAGGCGCGAGCCGGAGCACCCGTGCCGGAGCGTTGAGTCCAATTCGCTCCGTCCCATTCCCACAGGTCGGTTTGGTACGTGCCCGAGATCACGCCGCCGAAGAAGACCGCGACGCCTCGATCGGAGTCGTAGGTCATCCGCCCCGCGTCGATCGATGGCGGCGAGGTGGCCGGGTACCGAAGTTCCCAGTGGCCCTGTGCCGCGACCATGGCGGGCAGGAGACAAGGAGCGACGGCGCGGGCGAGCGAGCGCAGGTTCGGAGTTCGGATCATGTCGTGGTTCCGCGGGAGGTCGACGTTCGTATGCACCATCCTACGCCGGATCCCAGGGTCCCAGGTCGCACGTGGCGAGCGGAGGCGCTTCGATTTCGCACCGAGGGAATCGTCCGTGGATCCGGAGCTCTCGCGCCGTCCCGGAATCAGGATTCGCAGACCAACACGCGAGCGCGAGTGGTGGGTACCGACGCGAGCGCCGCGCGCATCTGCGCGATGATCGCCTCGAGTGCGACTCGTACCTTGCTGTGTGGTCGCGTGCGTCTGCGGACGATCGCGAACATCGGCAACGGAGGAACGATCTCGATCGATACGCGCTGCAGCCGTAGCCCGAGCCGCGCGACGAGCGCGTCGGTCAGCACGGCCAACATGCCGCCGCTGGCGCAGGCCTCGGCGCCGACGCGCATCTGGTCGACCTCGAGACCGATACGGCGATCGATGGCGTCGGGCCATCCGTCGACGCTGCGCCCTTGCTCGTCGACCCCCGGCGAGACGAACTCGTATCGCATGAGCTCGTCGACGTCGACGGGCGCGACGCGGTCGAACAAGGAATGACCCGGCCCGCAGTAGATCCCGGTGGTCAGTTCGCCGAGCGCGATCGACTCGAGCGCGTCGGTGCGCACCGGCACGCTCTGTACCGCGAGGTCGAGTCGACCGTCGAGGAGTTCGGCCGGAACGTCCTCGGGGTGTTCGCTGAGCACCGTGCCGCACAGCTCCGGGAACTCGGCACGCAGCGCGAGCAGCGCGGGTACGACCGCGATCGTCGTGATCGCGCCGAGGCTGGAGATGCGGACCGTCCCGCGCAGGGTCGTTCCGCGCGCCGCCAGCATGCCGTCGTGGATGCCGCGCATGCCGTCACGCACGGACGACAGGAACGTCCGACCGCTCTCCGTCAGCTCGAGTCGCGAACCGACGCGTCGGAAAAGTTCGACGCCGAGGTTCGACTCGAGCAGCCGGACCGCGCGCGACAACGTCGACGCACCGACTCCGAGTCGGTGCGAGGCCGTCGGCAGGTGCAACGTCTCGGCGACGACGCGGAACGCGGGTAGCCAGCTCCAGAACGCGGTGAGCTGCACGATCGGGCATTCGCAGATCGCGGCGTCGGGCTCGCCGTTCGAGAATTTGGAATGGTCCATGCGACGCAATGTCACGAACGAAGGTGACCCGAGACCCTATCAAACGGTCGACGCGCGCGCGGTGTGCGCGTCCGAGCCTTGCCGTTTCCTTACGTCATTCCGGAGCCCGAAGATGCGACTCTCCGTCACGTTCGCCGTGAGCCTCTGCTGCCTGTCCACGACCGCTGTCTCCCAGACCTTCACGACCCAGGTCCTCGAGACCGGGCTCTCGAGCCCGACGGGTATCGCCGTCACACCCGGCGGTGACCTCTACTTCACCGAAGTGCCGACGCCGGGAACCGGCGGCACCACGAGCCAGAACACGGTCCGCGTTCGCGACGGCCAGACCGGCACGATCTCGATGATCGCGATGAACGAGCCCGAGCCGGTCAACCTCGCGATCCTCGGCAACGACGTCTACTGGACCTGCCGCACGGCCGGCGTCATCGTCCGGCGTCAGAACGGGACCAACGCCGTCTGGCAGATGGGCCTTTCGAGCCCGTCCGGGATCGCGCCCGCGCCGAACGGTGACCTCGTGATCACGCAGATCCCGACACCCGGGATGGCTGCCGGATCGAACTCCGTCGATCGCATCGACGCCGTGGGAATGGCGACGCAACTCAGCATGGGCGAACCGGAACCGTACGACGTTGCCGTCGATGACGACGGCAACGTCTACTGGACCTGTCGCACGGCGGGTGTGATCTTGCGCTACGACGCCGACACGGGGACGAAGGCGCCGATCCTCCGCGGGCTCGACCGGCCGACCGGCATCGACGTCGACGCGGCGGGGAACCTGTACTTCACCGAGGTCCCGACGCCCGGCGTCGGCGGCATGGCCGGTGGCGAGAACAAGGTGTGGCAGTTCTCGCCCGAGACGTCCGAGTTCACGCTGATCAGCATGGGCGAACCCGAGCCGACCGACATCACGGTGTCGCCGGACGGCAGCCGCGTCTACTGGACCTGCACGTCCGCAGGCGTGATCGTCATGGCCCAGCGAACCGGCAGCCAGCCGAGCATCACGACGACGAGCACGACGGCGCTGGGTGACACGGTGCGCTTCATCATCGATGCGCCCGGGTACGGCGGCATGTCCTACGCCCTCGGCAACTCGGCGGGACTCGGACCGATCCCGGTCGGTTCCCGGTTCCTGGCGCTCGAACTGGATCCGCTGCTGCGCGCGACGTTCGCCGCGCCGGACATGCCGTACACG
>JAGQQZ010000383.1 GCA_020425915.1 Planctomycetota bacterium
CCGAACATGATCCTCGACGACGGCGGCGACGCGACCATGATGGTGCTCAAGGGCGCCGAGTGGGAAGTGGCCGGCGTGCCGAAGGCCAAGGACGACGACGCCGAGGACTGGGTCGAGCTGCTGAAGCAGATGGCCGACTCCTGCTCCGGTGACAAGTGGCGCAAGATGCGCGCGTCGATCAAGGGTGTGACCGAGGAGACCACCACCGGCGTGCACCGCCTCTACCAGATGCAGGAAGCCGGGCAGCTGCCGTTCCCGGCGATGAACGTCAACGACTCGGTGACCAAGAGCAAGTTCGACAACGTGTACGGTTGCCGCCACTCGCTGGTCGACGGGATCGTGCGCGCCACCGACGTGATGCTGTCCGGCAAGGTCGCCGTGGTCTGCGGTTACGGCGACGTCGGCAAGGGCTGTGCGCAGTCACTGCGCGGCCAAGGCGCCCGCGTGATCATCACCGAGATCGACCCGATCTGTGCCCTACAGGCGCTGATGGAGGGCTACCAGGTGGCGACCCTGGAGGACGTCGTCGCGACCGCCGACGTATTCGTGACCGCGACCGGCAACTTCAAGATCATCACCGCCGACCACATGGCGAAGATGAAGCACAACGCGATCGTCGGCAACATCGGCCACTTCGACAACGAGATCGACATGGCTGGCCTCGCGAAGGTGTCGGGCATCAAGAAGACCAACATCAAGAACCCGGTCGAGCACGGCAACCAGGTCGACCAGTGGACGTTCGCGGACGGCCACTCGATCATCGTCCTCGCCGAGGGCCGTCTGCTGAACCTCGGTTGCGCGACCGGGCACCCGAGCTTCGTGATGTCGAACAGCTTCTCGAACCAGGTGATCGCGCAGATCGAACTGTTCAAGAACGGCTCGAACTACGAGAACGCGGTCTACGTCCTGCCGAAGCACCTCGACGAGAAGGTCGCGCGTCTGCACCTCGCGCACCTCGGCGTCAAGCTGACGAAGATGACCAAGGAGCAGTCGGACTACGTCGGGATCCCGGTCGAGGGTCCCTACAAGCCGAATCACTACCGCTACTGATCGCCACTTCGCGAGCGTCGACCGCGTCGGGAGCTATTCCCGACGCGGTTGCACGTACGGCTCGCGGCGATACGCGCATCCGCAGCGGATCCGATGCGGTCCGTAGGAGAACCGGATGCACCAGAGAGCCCTCGTCGCCGCGGCGCTGTTCCTCGTCCCGTGTCTGAGCGCGCGCGATCTTGCGCCGCAGTGACCCGGGATGCTTCCCCCCAGTTTGGGGGGATCACCTTCGACGCCGTCGCCATCGCAGCCGAGTTCTCCGTCGCCGGGTTCACCGTCCGTCGGCGGACCGTCGACCGGCGGTCCCGCCGGCCCGAGCGCCGGCGGCCCGACGACCGGTGGGGCTTCCTCGCCGAGCGCGCCATCGGGTCCGCGCACCGGCGGCGGAATGCCGATCGAGGAGGACTTCGGTCGGTGGGTCTACTGGTGGGAGTTCAACAAGGACCGGTTCCTTCGACTCAAGGAGACGTTGCGCGACGAGGGCGTGACGACCGCCTCAGACGACTTCTTCATGGGTCCGGGATTGGTCCCCGAGGATCCCGTGCGCCCGGGCGAGCTGCAGGTGCGTGCTTCCGCACTGCCGGCGTTGCTCGCCGCACTGGAGCAGACGCGCAATCGCGAGATCACGATGGCATGTCTGATGGCGATCGCCAAGATCGCACGCGACTTCGGGCAGATCGATGCCGTCGACGTCATCGAGCCGTATTTGGCGCGCGACGACCGGGCCGTTCGGGCGACCGCGGCGCTCGCGCTCGGGATCTGTGAAGCGCGAGAGGCGACGTACAAGCTCGTCGCGTTGCTGCGGGATTCACCCGCAGGCCGTGCCCTCGTAGGCGACGACTCGGTCGACGATTGGACGCGCGCGTTCTCGGCGTACGCACTCGGATCCCTGGCGCACGGCGCGGACCTCGACACCAAGCGTTCGGTCTTCGACCAGCTTCGAGCGGTCCTCGTCGACGAGTCCGTGCGGAGTCGCGAGCTGCGCGTCGCGACGATCCAGGCGATCGGGGCGATCGAACCCGGTTGGCGCACGTCGCGCGGCCGGCTGCTCACCGAGAGGGCGATGCACGAACTCGGCCTCGTGTTCCGATCCGATCGCGGAGCTGGCGACGAGCCGATCCAAGCGCACGCCGCGCAAGCGATCGCACGGCTCGCGACCGGGCACTTCGAGGCGGCTTCGGTCGACTACTACAAGCACATGTTCCTGAGCGAGCTCGACCGTCGCGATTCGCGCGGCAAGGACATCCGCCGGTCGGCGCTGCTCGCGCTCGGCGTTCTCTGTTCCCCGGTCGAGGACGAGGGCTCGGCCGACCTGGTGTTCGTCGAGCGAATCTGGGCCGCTCGGCGCGAGACCGCGGATCAGCAGGAGTCCCTGTTCGCGCTCGCGGCGCTCGGCCAGATCGGTGGGGCGTGGAGTCGACAGAGGTTGCTGGACGTGCTGCGGAGCGGCTCGAAGGCGATCGAGCGGCCATGGGCGGCGCTCGGGCTCGGGCTGATGGTGCGCGAAGCGCAAGACGAACGCCGGGCCGGAGCCGTCGATCGGCTGGTCACCGATCGGTTGCGCGATGCCTTGGGCACGACGAAGAATCCCGACGCGATCGCCTCGGCGGCGATCGCACTCGGCCTCGCGCGATGCGAGGACGCCGTCCCGGATCTCCGCGCGGTGCTCGCGCGGTTCGACAAGCGGGACTTGATCGCAGGTTGCACCTGTCAGGCGTTGGCGATGCTCGGCGACGTCGAGTCGATTCCGCACATCCAGCGGATCGTCGACGATTCGACCCGTCGTCCCGAGTTGCTGCGTCGCGCGGCGGTCGCGCTCGGTCTGCTCCGTGATCGGACCGCGGCTCCGCACCTCGTCGAGTTGTTGCGAGACGACGCGAGCTACACCGGAATCGCCTCACTGTCCGCTGCGATCGCGCTGATCGGGGACAGCCAGACGATCGAGCCGCTCGTCTCGATGCTCGACGACGAGTCGAACAGCAAGTTCGCGCGCAGCATGGCGGCCGCGGCGATCGGCGGGATCGCGGATCGAAGGCTGTTGCCTTGGAACGAGATGTTCGCCGCGAACGTCAACTACCTCGCGTCGGTCGCGACGTTCGCGGCGGGGGGGTACGGCGTCTTCGAGATCCTGTGATCGCGTGACCGATCATGATCATGCGATCTCGTTGCCGAGCTTGCGGTACGCCGCGTAGCGCGCCGGCATGATCCGGCCGTCCGCGACCGCCGCCAGCACCGAGCAACCGGGTTCGTCGACGTGGATGCAATCCCGGAATCGGCACGGCGCGAGAACTCGGAAGTCGGGGAAGTCG
>JAGQQZ010000384.1 GCA_020425915.1 Planctomycetota bacterium
ACGAGCTGCGGCTGTTCGGTGCCGCGATCGACGGACCACGTGAGCGGACGCGCACGCTCGGACTGGACCTCCGTCTGTCGCGGCAGCTCTACGATCCCGCGTTCGGCTCGGAGGCCGCGGCTGCGCGTGTGCCCGGCGACACTCAGCAGATCGAGCTGGGGCCGTACTGGGCGTACGATTGGCGGCCGAGGTTCGACGTCGTGCGGCGGATCGACGCGCTCGACTACGACGAAGACGTCACGCTCGGCGTGCACGTCGGCGCGCGGGTCGCCGGGCGTTGGCGCGACGAGACCGGCGTCGACGATTCGCTGCAACCGCTGTTCGAGACCACGGCGCGCACCGTGTTCGCACCGACCGACGACACCTACGTGGCGCTGGCGGCATCGACCTGGTCGCGGTTCGAGTCCGGCGGCGAGCAGGGGCGGACCGTCCGCGGAGCCGCGCACGCTTGCTGGCTCGGGCTCCCGGAGCAGACGCTCGTGTTCCGGGCGAGGTTCGACGACGTGGTCGAGCGTCAGGACCTGATTCCGCAGCTGACGCTGGGCGAGGACAACGGACTGCGCGGCTATCCAGCGCGATACCTGGCGGGATCGCGCCGCGTCCTGCTCAACCTCGAAGACCGCGTCGACACCGGCATCGAGGTCCTGTCGGTGAACGTCGGTCTGGCGGCGTTCTGCGACGTCGGCTGGATGGACGATCCGGATCCCGGTCGCGGGCTGGGGTCACCGCACGGTGGCGTCGGCGTCGGGCTGCGGTTCGGCAGCAGTCACCTGGTCGGACGCCAGGTGATGCGACTCGACTTCTCGTGGCCGCTCGATCGGGACGTCGACGGTGGTCGTGGGGTCTCGGTGTCGTTCGCGATCGGACAGGTGTTCGACTTCCTCGACGACATGACGAACCTCGGTCGCTGAGGAACGGCGACGGGGTCCGCGTCACTCGTCCTCGGCTGCCTCGGCTCCGGTGATCACGTCCAACAACTCGAGCGTGATCTCGGCTTGTCGCTCGACGCGCTCGGACTGTTGCATCGTGCCGATCTGCCGCTCGATGTTGTCGTGGGCCGAGCTCATCGTCGCGAGCCGCGCGTCGTTCTCGCTCGCGAACGCCTCGGTCGTGGCCCGCATGAACTCGGCGAAGACGAACTCGTCGGCCAGCCGCTCGACGAGTTCCTCGGCATCGAGGTAGTGGTGGGGGCGTTGCGGGGTCTTCTCGCTCGATCGGTACGACGTGAAGTCGAACGGAAGGACCTGCTCGGCCTGGATCTGCCACTGCAGACCAGGGGCGCTGCGCGCGTACACCAGGAACAGGCGGTGGAATTCGCCGCGAGCCACGCGGCGGTAGACCTCTTCGGCGAGACCCGACGTGATGTCGACGACCGACTCGACGTGCGTCGCCATCGGACAGGACCAGGCGACCGTGACGCCGCGCTCGCGAGCGTGCTCCACGGCGCGTGACCCGACGAGGAGCACCGTCGAATCGGGCGCGGCGGCGAGCAGTTCGCCGACCGTGTCGACCAAGCGTTCGTTGTACAGGCCGACGAACCCGTGCTCCGATCCGAGCACGACGATGCCGGTGTGCGGTTCGATGTTGGGCTCGTTGCCGTCCGTGGTCGGCAACAGCGGGTAGGCCTCGGCGAGCGCGCGATCGATCGATTCGGTGTATTGCCGGATCCCCGGTAGCGTCGCGTGGGCCTGTTGCACTCGCACGCCCGCGAGGGAGCGCATCGTGCCGATGATCTCCTCGAGTTCGACGAGGTGTCGGATGCGTTGCCCGATCTCGGCGGACTTGCTCATCTCATGCCTTCGCGGCGGCCGGGCTCTTCAGCTTCGCGGCGCGTGCGTGCAACCACGGCAACAGGACGTCGTGATCTTCGGCGGCGAGCCCGGCGCCGCCGGCGAGCCGCTCGACGAGACCGGGCAGACTCGCTCGGAGGTCGGCGTCGAGGTGCTGCTCGAACGAGCGGACGCCGTCGAGCGTCAGTTCGTCCAGAACACGTTCGCGCAGCGCGAGCAGGATCGCGACCTGTCCCGCGAGCGAGACGGGCTGCGACCGTGGGTGCACCAGCACGGCACGGATGCGGCGTCCGTGGTCGATGACGCGCTGCGTCGCGGCGTCGACCATCTGGCCGAAGCGCGTGAACACTTCGAGCTCGAGGAACTGGGAGTACTCGAGCTTGAGCTTGGCCGCGAGCTCGCGGATCACCGGCGGCTGCGCCTTGCCCCCGACCCGACTCACGCTCTTGCCGACGTCCACGGCCGGACGGATCCCCTCGTTGAAGAGGTCGGGAGTCAGGTAGATCTGGCCGTCGGTGATCGAGATCAGGTTGGTCGGGATGTAGGCGGTCAGATTGCCGGACAGGGTCTCCGCGATCGGCAGCGCGGTCAGCGAGCCGCCGCCGCGTGCGTGGCCGAGCTTCGCAGCCCGCTCGAGCAGGCGCGCGTGGAGGTGGAAGATGTCGCCCGGGTAGGCCTCGCGACCGGGCGGGCTGCGCAGCAACAGCGAGATCTGGCGGTGGATCGCCGCGTGCTTCGTCAGGTCGTCGATGACGAGCAGGGCGTGGCCACCCCGGTCGCGGAAGAACTCTGCCATCGTGCAAGCCGCGGCCGGTGCGATCCACTGCAGGCCGGGCGGCGCATCGGCTTCGGCGATCACGAAGATCGACCGGTCGAACGCGCCGTGCGCCCGGACCGTTTCGATCACGCGCCGAACGGCGGATCCCTTCTGGCCGACGGCGGCGTAGACGCAGACGACGTCGGTGTCCTTTTGGCTGAGCATCGCGTCGACCGCGAGCGATGTCTTGCCGGTCGTGCGGTCGCCGATGACGAGTTCGCGCTGGCCGCGCCCGAGCGGGATCATCGCGTCGACGACGAGCTGGCTGGTGCGGAGCGGTTCGGTCACGAGTTCGCGGTCGATGATCGCGGGCGCGGGTCGTTCGATCGCCTCGAAGCTCGCAGCCTCGATCGCCGGTCGGTCGTCGAGCGGCCGACCGAGCGGGTCGAGGATGCGGCCGAGCAGCGCGTCACCGACCGGAACCTGCGCGACTTCGCCGGTGCGCGAGACCTCGGTGCCCGCGCGGATGCCGGTCTCGGCGTCGAGGAGCACGACGCCGACGCCGTCGGCATCGAGCCGGACCGCCAGCCCGCGTTGCCCGCCGG
>JAGQQZ010000029.1 GCA_020425915.1 Planctomycetota bacterium
ATGGCCGGGTTCCGGGCCGGCGCGAAACCGTCGAGCAGCCAGGCGTCGGCGCGCCAGTCGTTGCGCGTCAGTTGCTCGAGGGCATCGCCCCGCAGGACACACAGCGAGAATCGGTCGTCCCGCCATTCGAAGCGGTCTCGCGCTTCGTCCGCGGCAGCCAGTCGTGAACGCAGCTCGCGAGCGCGGACCGCGAACCGCGCGCCCAGTCGCTCGTGAACCCGCTCCAGCAACCGCGAATCGAGCACGCGCTCGTCCACCGACACGAACACGAGCCGAGCCGACGGCGGCGAGAACCGTTCGAACCAATCGACCACGACGAGGAAGTTCAGCCCGGTCCCGAACCCGGTCTCGGCGACGACGAAGACGCGCTTCGCGGCGGCGAACCGCGCCGCCAGCTCGTTCCCGGCGCAGAACACGTGTTCGGTCTCGGCGACGCCGTCGCCGGCGAAGTAGACGTCGTCGTACTCATCGGAGACGAGCCGGCCCTCGTCATCGAAACGAGGCATCCGATCAGGTCCGGCGCACACCGACCATCGCGAGCACCTTTTCGACCACCTCGTTCAGCACGAACACGACGAGGTTGTCGAGCGCCTCGATCATGTCGTCGCCGCGCGGAATCACGATCTTGCCACCCTCGCGCGCGATCGCACCGACGACGCAGCCACGCGGGAATCGCGCGTCCATGAGCTTCTTGCCGACGAGGCGGCTGGCGGCCGGCACTTCGAGTTCGAGCACCTCGGCCTTGCCCTCTTCGATCGTCGCGATCGTGCTGATACTGCCGCTGCGAACGAACGACAGGATGCGATTCGCACACAGAAGCCGCGGCGAGATCGACACGTCGATCCCGAGTTGCTGGTAGAGCGAGACGTAGTCGGGCTTGTGCACCAGCGCGACCGTGCGCTTGACGCCGAGCGAGCTCGCGAGCTGGCACGACATCAGGTTGGTCTCGTCGTGCTCCGAGAGGCCGAGGAACGCATCCGCATCGCCGACGTGCTCCTCCTTCAACAGCTCGAGGTCGGTGCCCTCGCCATGCAGGACGAGCGTGTTGTCGAGCAGCGTCGCCAGCGACTCCGCGTCCTCACGACTCGAGACGATCACGCGGCTGCCGACGTGGAGGCGCTCGAGGGCCTTGCAGACCTGGACCACGACGCTGGTCGCGCCGGTCATCACCACCGACTTCAGGTAGGTCGCGCGGACACCGGTCTTCTTCTCGAACGCCGCGATCGCCTTCGGCTCGCCGAGCACGAAGATCTCGTCGTTGGCGAGGATCGTGTCCTCCCCGCCGGGCACGATCACGTCGTGGTTGCGGTCGATCGCGGTGATCAGCACGCCCGGCGGGAACTTGATGTCCTTGAGCGGCACGTCGATCAGCGGCGAGTTCTCCGAGAGCTTCAGTCGGCGCATCTGCACCTTGCCATCGGCGAAGTTCTCGACCCCGACCGCCTGGTTCTGCCGCAGCGTCTTGACGATCTCCTCCGCGGCCAGATCCTCGAGCGAGAGGATCTGGTCGAACATCAGGTTCTTGCGGAAGAAGCTCCGGAACCGATGGAACGGCGTCATGTCCTTGACGCGCAGCACGGTCTGCTTGGCGCCGATCCGCTTGCCGAACAGGCACGCGAGCATGTTGACGTTGTCGTCGTTCGAGACCGCCAGCAGCAGGTAGGACGAATCCGCGCCGGCACGATCGAGCACGTCGGGGCGTGAGCCGTCGCCGAACACCGCCTTCACGTCGAGGTGGTCGGTGACCTGCCGAAGCCGTTGACGCGAGTTGTCGATGACCGTGACGTCGTGGCCCTCGCCCTCGGACGAGAGCACCTTCGCGAGGTGGGAGCCCACCTCGCCGAGTCCAACGATCAGGATGTCCATGAACCTCTCTGGATACCCTGGTGGGGCTCGGTCCGCGAGGTCATTCCAGGCCAATCCGCGGTCCGGCTCCGGGAGCCCACTCCGCCTTGCGCCCCGCGTTCCGTGGCCTAACTTGCACGCTCGAGAGCGCGATCCGACGTGACCGAAGTCCTCCTCCTCGACAACCGCGATTCGTTCGTCTGGAACCTGGCCCAGGCGCTGGAGTCGTTGGGTGCGAACACCGACGTCGTCCGCAGTGACCGAACGTCACTCTCCGATCTCACCCGGCGACGGCCCGGCGCGCTCGTGATCTCGCCCGGACCGGGTCGCCCGGAAGACGCCGGTGTGTCGGTCGACGCGATTCGCGAGTTCCACGATTCCATCCCGGTCCTCGGCGTCTGCCTCGGTCACCAAGCGATCGGCGTCGCGTTCGGCGCAGAGGTCGGACGGACCGAACCGTGCCACGGCAAGCCGTGGGCGGTCCGGCACGACGGTGAAGGGCTGTTCCGCGGGCTGCCGTCCCCGCTCGAACTGTGCCGCTACCACTCGCTCGGGATCGTCGGCGACCTACCGGACGAACTCGTCGCCGACGCATGGACCGAAGAAGGCCTCGTGATGAGCGTCCGCCATCGGACCCGACCGACGTTCGGCCTCCAGTTCCACCCCGAGTCGTTTCGGAGCCCGCTCGGGCCGAAACTGCTCGAGCATTTCCTGGAGCACGTCCGGTGAACGAACTGCTCCACCTCGAGGGCGTGTCGAAGGCGTTCGGACGAGTCCAGGCGCTCCGTTCCGTCGACCTCTCCGTCGGGCGCGGCGAGATCGTCGGCTTCGTCGGACCCAACGGCGCCGGCAAGTCCACCTGCATGCGGATCTGCGTCGGGATCGTCGATCGCGATGCCGGCACGGTGCGCGCCCTCGACCGCGACCCGAGGCGGGACCCGATCGCGATCCGGTCGCACTGTGGCTACCTCCCCGGTGAGACGAGCCTGTACCGCAACGCGACCGGCCACGAGTTCCTCCAGTTCGCCTACGGCGGCTACTCGGTGCGGCCTGAGATCATCGACCTCGCACCCGAGCTGTTCGACCTGCCGCTCCACCGGCGGATCCGCGAGTACTCGGCCGGCATGAAGCAGCGACTCGCGCTGCGCGCGACGCTCCCGCTCGACACCGAACTGTTCCTGCTCGACGAACCGGACCGAGCGATCGACGCGTCCGCTCGACTGTCGTTACGACAGGTGCTGCTCGCGTTGGCGGCGGAGGGGCGCGGCATCCTGCTGAGCTCCCACCACCTGTCAGAGGTCGAGGCGATCGCGGATCGAACGGTGTTCCTGCTCGAAGGTCAGCGCGTCCCGACCGAGGCGCTCCGCGCCGCGCGCGAGCAGTTGCGCTCCGACGTGCGGCTGCGGCTCGCGCGCGAGATCGACCTGCCGGGCGGAACGACGCTCGTCGAGCGGCTCCCCGGCGGGACGCTGCGCGTCGTCACCGAGGGCGACCCGATCGCATGGTTGAGCCGGATCCCGGCGACCGACATCGTCGCGGCGGAGGTCGGTGCGACCCGGCTCGAGGACCTGTACCGCGTGCTGACCGAACGCGGCACGGAGGTGACGCCGTGATCGCGCGGAAGACGTGGCGGGAGATCCGTCTGATGACGGTCGCGTACACGCTGCTGATCGAGATCATGCTCGTGCCCGCGATCCTGCTCTGGCCGAAGCTCCGCCGCGAAGTCGCCACGTTCGAGCGGCTGATGCCGATGCAGACGCTCAAGAACATGATGCGCGCGATCGCCGATCCGGACGCCTCCGGGGCGTATTCCGCGTACATGTCGGCGCAGATGTTCTTCAAGGGCACGAACGTCGTCGGCATCGCTGGCGCTGTCCTGTTCGCGACTGCGCTGGTCGCGCGCGAACGCGAGAACGGCACGCTCGAGTTCCTGCTGTCACGACCCTACTCGCGCACTCGCATCCTGCTGTCGAAGTTCCTCGTCGTCGCCGTCGCGCTCGTCGTGCCGATCTACCTCACGTCGTGGACCGCGATCCCGCTGAGCACGCTCGTCGAGGAGCAGCTCGACTTCGGAACGGTGACGCTCGCGGCCACCCACGCGTCGGCGTTCGTCGTGCTGTTCGCCGCGCTGACCTTGCTGTGCTCGGTCGTCGCCCGCTCGCAGGCACACACCGCGTTCGCTGTGGGAGCCTTCATCGTCATCCAGGTCGCGATCTACTTCATCCAGGAGATCCGCATCGCCAGCCTGTTCCAGCTCTCCGACTTCGACGTCTACGGGCCGATCCTGAGCGGCAATCGTCCGTTCGTCAGCGTATTCTTCGGCTCGACGGTCTGGCTGCTCGTCGCGACAGCCGCGATCGTCGCTGTCGCTGTCGCCCAGTTCCGACGCGCGGAACCTTGAAGCTGCCGATCCCCATCGAAGTCGGACTGACGTTGCTCCGCGAGCTCGTGCGGGTCTTCGGCCTGCCGTGGCACCTGCTCGTGCACCGGTTCCAGCGCGACCGTTGGCGGCACGAGATCGAGCGAGCCCTCGCCCAGCCGGCCAGTTCGAATGACGCGGCAGGCCTCGACGCGTTCGGTGCGCGGAGCGACGGGCGCGGCCACGTGTTCATTTCCGCCGGCGAGGCCTCGGGCGAAGCCCACGCCGCGAACCTGGTGCGCGCCGTCGGTCGCGGGGCACGGTGGACGGCGTTCGGTGGCTCACTGCTGCGCGAGACCGGAGCCGACGTCGTCTACCCGCTGAGCGAACACGCGGTCATGGGGATCGGTGGCGTGCTGAAGTCGCTGCCGTTCGTCGTCCGCGCGCACCGGCGTTTTCTCGAGTTGTTGCGCGACGACCCCCCGAGTCTCGTCGTACTCGTCGACTATCCCGGGCTCCACCTCGTCATGGCCCGCGCCGCACGCAAGCGTGGCATCCCGGTGCTGCACTACATCGCTCCACAGTACTGGGGTTGGGGACCGTGGCGGATGCGCCGGTATCGCGCGGCCATCGACGCGACGCTGACGATCCTGCCGTTCGAGGCGCCGTTCTACGAAGCGCAGGGGCTCGCCTCGGCCTATGTAGGCCACCCGTTGCTCGACCAACTGCACGGTGAGGACCCACCCGAACGTGACGAGCTTCTCTGCCTCATGCCGGGCAGCCGCAGTAAGGAACTCGAGCAGCACCTCGGACCGATGACGGACATCGCGCGCGAGCTCCGTGTCGAGAATCCGAATCTGCGCGTCGTGCTCCCCCACCGCGACCCGCGCCGCGCCGATCGGATCCGCGCGATGCTCGACGACCTGCGCGCGGACTTCGTGGAGTTCGTGTCCGGCGACACCGAACCGTGGCTGCGACGCGCCCGCGCCGTGCTCGTGAAGTCGGGCACCGGGTCACTAGAAGCCTGCCTGTGCGGCGCGCCGACGGTCGTCGTCTACGCGCTCGGCGGTCGCCTGATGCGGTGGATGCACGCCGCCCTGCTGAACGTCCCGTTCATCGCCGGCGCGAATCTGATCGCGAACCGTCGCGTCGCGCCGGAGTTCGTGATCCATGCGTCTGCGGACTGGGACGCCGCCAAGCGCGCGGTCGCGACGCTGTTCGTCGATGGACCCGAACGGGACGCCGCACTCGACGGCGTACGCATGGTCCGCGATCGGCTCGGCGCGCCCGGCGCATCCGCGCGGGCCGCGCGATGGGTCCGTCCCTTCTGCATCGAGGCCGACGCCGAATGAACACGCTGACCGACCTCCGCGCGCTTCTAGACGTGCTGCGACGCGAACGGGAGATCGTCGAGATCGACTGCGAGGTCGATCCGGACCTCGAGGCCGCCGAGATCCACCGACGCGTCATCGCGGCGGGCGGACCCGCGCTGCTGTTCCGCAACGTGAAGGGCTCGCCCTGGCCGGTCGTCACGAACCTGTTCGGCACCGCGCGACGAGTCGACCTCGCGTTCGGACCCCGACCCGAGCAGCTCGTCCGCGAGATCGCCGAGCTGCCGCACACACTGATCCCACCGACGCTCGGCAAGGTCTGGCAGCATCGCTCGCTGCTCGCCTCGCTGCTCAAGGTCGGTCGGCGCAACCGCGGTTCCGGACCGGTGACCGAGGTCGTCGATGCTCCCGCCCACCTGAGCCGACTGCCGCTGCTCCGGACCTGGGTCGAGGACGGCGGGCCGTTCGTCACGCTACCGCTCGTCTACACCGAGCACCCCGACGGTCTCGGACCGAACCTCGGCATGTACCGCATCCAGCGGTTCGACGACGACCGATGCGGCCTGCACGTGCAGATCGGCAAGGGCGGAGGCTTCCACCTCGCGGCCTACGAAGCCCGCGGCCAGGCGATGCCGGTCAACGTGCACGTCGGCGGTCCACCGGCCCTGATCCTGGCGGCGATCGCGCCGCTGCCCGAGAACGTGCCCGAGATCCTGCTCGCGTCGCTCGTGCTCGGCCGGCGGCTCGCGACCTGCCGCAACCCGGCCGGGCCATTGCCGGTCGCCGCCGACAGCGAGTTCGTCATCGTCGGCCGGGTCGAGCCCGGCGCGCGCCACCCAGAGGGTCCGTTCGGCGATCACTACGGCTACTACTCGCTCGAACACGACTACCCGCTGATCTCGGTCGACGCTCTGCTGCGCCGCCGCGATCCGATCCTCGCCGCGACGGTCGTTGGCAAGCCGCGGCAGGAGGACTTCTTCCTCGGCGACTACCTGCAGGAACTGCTGACGCCGTTCATCGGACTCGCGATGCCGGCCGTGAAGTCGATCTGGTCGTACGGCGAAACCGGCTACCACAGCCTCGCCGCCGCGATCGTCGAGGAGCGCTACAAGCGCGAGGCGCTGACTTCGGCGTTCCGGATCCTCGGCGAGGGCCAACTCGCGCTGACCAAGTTCCTGCTGTTGACCGACCGCCCCGTCGACCTGCGCGACTTCCGCGCGACGCTCGTCCACGTGCTCGCGCGCGCGAACTTCGAGACCGACCTCTACGTGTTCGGCAACCTGTCGATGGACACGCTCGACTACACCGGTCCCACGGTCAACGAAGGCAGCCGCGGCGTGCTGTGCGGGCTCGGCGATCCCGTGCGCGACCTACCCGAGCGGTTCGAGGGCGAGCTGCCGCAGGGCTTCGACCGCGCCGACGTGTTCTGCCCGGGCTGTGTCGTGGTGCAGGGTCCAGGATTCACGGCCGAACCCGACGCGACCCGCCGCCTCGCCGACTCGGCAGCCTTCGACCACTGGCCGCTCGTCGTCCTCGTCGACGACGCCGAAAAGGCGACGCGCAGCGCGATCAATTTCCTCTGGACGACGTTCACGCGTTTCGAGCCCGCCGCCGACCTCACCGCGCGTTCGACCGAGATCCGGCGCAACCAGGTCGTCTACCGTCCTCCGATCGTCGTCGACGCGCGCATGAAGCCGACGTATCCGAAGGAGCTGTTCGTCGACGACGCGACCGGCGAACTCGTGGATCGGCGGTGGAAGGAGTACTTCCCCGACGGTGGCATCGAGATGGGAGACAGCGGACGCGG
>JAGQQZ010000385.1 GCA_020425915.1 Planctomycetota bacterium
GGCCGACCTCGAGTCGCCGTTCATGTCGAAGCTGCTCGTGAAGGCCTTCTCGATCCTCTACCTGCACGTCTCCGGGGCGGTCCCTTGGTACGGGTTGGCGTGCTACCTCGCACAGTTCTGGGCGATGGCCACGTTCCTGCACGCGCTGTCGTCGATCGAGCGGGCCAAGCGCGTGTTCGTGCCGTTGGCCGTGCTCTACTCGGTCGTCGCGACGATGTTCGTGATCCGGTGCGGCTACAACTCGTCCAGCATCCTGCTGAGCGGGATCTCGGTCCTCGCCTTCGTCGCGTACGTCCGCGAGGAGCGGGCGACGCGTTGGAACGTGTTGGCGTGTGCGCTCGGGTTGACGTTCGCGTTCCTGTTCCGGCCGCGCGGGATGCAGGGGGCGATGGTCTACATCGCCCCCGCCTTGGTCGCGTTCGGTGCGCTCAATCTGCGCATGTACAAGCCGTGGATGCTCGTCCTGTTCCTCGCGCCGATCGGGGTCGTCTCGGCCGCACACACGGTGTGGGACGTGTTCCTCGTGTCCGACGAGTTCCGCGAGTACCAACAGTTCAACCGCAAGCGCGGCAAGTTCCACGCCTACCCGATCTCGACGATCAACCAAGGCAACCCGGAGATCCTGAAGGCCAACCACTGGCAGGACTTCCACTACAACCTGCTGTGGAGCTGGTTCTTCGTCGACGAAGATCGCTGGAACGTCGAGACGCTCGGCAACATCTTCAAGCACACGCGGCCGCTGCCCGAGGACAACGTCGACTCCGAGCTGATCTCGAAGGTGCTGACCAAACTCGACGAGACCTACGGCGTGTTCCTCGGTCTGCTGCCGTTGGTGGTATTCGGCGTCGTGGTCAGCCAGTCGATCTGGGTCGCGATCTGGAGCGCGGGATACATCCTGTACCTGATCGTCCTCTCGACGTTCATGACGATCGTGCTGCGCTTCCCCGACCGAGTCGGGGATCCGATGTTCGCGGTCGCGGGCGTGGCGGCTCTATGGATCACGCTGTCCGGTCGGAAGCATGACTGGAAGCTCGGCTGGTTCCCCGGTGTCGCGCGGGCGATCGTGTTCCTGGTCTGTCTCGTCTATCCGATGGTCGGTGAGGGCGGGTTCCTGGAGAACCACGCGCAACAGATCCGCAACGCAGCCGGTCAGAACCGCCAGTTCGAGAAGACGATGGCGGATCTCAACCAGTGGTTCGACGGTTGCATCCTGTTCGCCCAGCCGGCGATCCTGCACACGGTCCATCAGAACCCGCTGAAGAACTACACGTACACCTACAAGGACGTGCCGTCGGGCTGGCGGACGTTCTCGCCGCTGTTCTACGAGATGCTCCGTTCCGAGGGGCTGGAGCGCGGGTCCCAGCTGATCCCGTTCGCGATCGACAACCCACGGTTCTTCTTCCTGTTCCAGCCGATGGTCACGACCTGGATCATCCAGTTCGTCAAGGACCAGTACGGGATCGACTGCAAGATCCGCACGTGGGACGACATCAGCAACGACCGCTATCTGATCTTCCAGCTCGAGACCGACCCGAACCCGCTCGGCGCCGATGACCGCATCCGCCAGGAGCGCTCTCGCGGCACCCCTGATCAGCGGCGGGACCGTCAGCCGCGGTAGACGCGGGTCGGCGACACCTGGTCGGTCGTCGTGACGAGCAGGTCGTCGATGTTGACGTGCGGCGGTCGGCTGATCGCGAAGTCGACGCAGTCCGCCACGTCGGCGGCGTGGAGCGGTCGCGTGTTCTCGTACGGGACCTTCGCCTTCTCGGCGTCGCCGCGGAACCGGACCAGGCTGAACTCGGTTTCGACGAGGCCCGGGTCGACGGTCGTGACCCGCACGTTGGTGCCGAACAGCTCCTGCCGGAGGGACTGGGCGATGACGCGGACGCTCGCCTTCGTCGCGCAGTAGACGCTGCCGTTCTCGTAGGGAAGGCGTCCCGCGATCGACCCGATCATGACGACGTGGCCGGCGCGCCGTTCGATCATCGACGGCACGACGCGACGCGTCATGTGGAGGACGCCCATGACGTTGGTCTCGATCATCTCGCGCCAGGCGACGCCGTCCGCGTCGGCCATGGTCTCGGTGCCGCGAGCGAGTCCCGCGTTGTTGACGAGGACGTCGATCGGACCGTTGGCCGCCACCGCCGCGGCGAGGAACGCCTCGACCGAGGCCTCGTCCGTGACGTCGAGCGCATGGCAGAACGTGCGTTCGCCGCTCGGCAGGCGGTCCGTTCGTCGGGCACCGAGCGAGAGGACATGGCCGCGGGCGGCCTGTTGTTCGGCGATCGCGGCGCCGATGCCGGAACTGGCGCCGGTGACGAGGATGTGCTTGCGGGAGTCGGTCATGACGTGATCATCGAATACGTGACGCGGACGAGGACGAGGACACAGACCGCGAGCACGACGAAGCGTACGGCCGCGCTGCCCTTCGCGACGGTCCAGCGGCTCGCGGTGAAGCTGCCGGTCGCGGCGCCCGCGGCCAGCCACAGCGACGGAGTCCAGACGATGGCGTCCGTGGTCGCCAGGCACGCGACGCTCGCGCAGCTCGCGACCGTCAGCAGCGCGGTCTTCGCGGCGTTGACCGCCACGAGGTCGCGGCTGAACACTCGGCCGAGCGCGAGCATCGTGGCGAGTCCGACCGCGACCTGGAGGAACCCCATGTGCAGACCGACGAGCGTGAACAGCGCCAGCGAGCCGAGCAGCCCGGCGGGGCGGGACTCGGACCGTGCGCGACTCCGGTGGTGCACGAGCTGTTGAGCGAGCGTCGTCACGACGACGAGGATCAGCGCGAGTCGGTAGATCCAGTCCGGCAGGGTGACGACGAGGAGTCCGCCCAGTACGGCTCCTGGCACGGTCGCGAGCCCGAGCAGCCAGGCGCGGACCGGGATGCGATGCCCCTTGCTCCAGAACCCGACGACGCCACCCGCGCAGACGCCGATCGCCGCGGGTCGGAGCGACGCGTTCATCGAGCTGCCGCTGAGCCCAGCGGCCATGTCGAGCGCTGCGAGGCCGATCAGCCCGCCGGCGCCCGCGAGGTTGTTGATGAACCCCATCGCGCCGCCAGCGGCGAACAGCGCGGCCGCCGTCGTGGCGTCCACGAGTTCAGCCGACGAGGTGCTCGACCGCGGCGCGCTCCTCGAGCAGCTCGTCGGTCGACTTCTTGATCAGGGCGCGGGCGTAGTCGTCGAGCTCGATCCCCTGAACGATTTCGTAGTTGCCGTTGCCGTCGGTCGTGCACGGGAACGACGACACGATCCCCTCCGGCACACCGTAGCTGCCGTCCGAGATCACGCACAGCGACACGGGATCGGATGCATCGACTTTGCTGTAGAGCGCGTGGGCGTGGTCGATCGCGGCGCCGGCCGCGGACATCGCTGAAGACTTGCCGCGCGCTTCGATCACGGCCTTGCCGCGCTCCTGGACGCACTTGATGAACGTATTCTCGAACCAGGCGTGATCACCGATGACCTCGGCGGCGGGTTGGCCGCCGATCTTCGCATTGGTCCAGTCGGGGAACTGGGTGTTGCTGTGGTTGCCCCAGATGATCATCTGCTGGACGTCGTTCCAGTGGCGACCGCTCTTGAGTGCGAGCTGGGCCTTGGCGCGGTTCTGATCGAGGCGGGTCATCGCCGTGAACCGCTCGTTCGGGATGTCGGGGGCGCTGTGCATCGCGATCAGGCAGTTCGTGTTGCACGGGTTGCCGACGACGACCACGCGCACGTCCGCGCTCGCCACGTCGTTCACTGCCTTGCCCTGGCCGGTGAAGATCGGACCGTTCTCCTGGATCAGGTCCTTGCGCTCCATGCCGGGGCCGCGCGGCTTGCTGCCGACGCAGAACACGAGATCCGCCTCCGCGAACGCGACGTTCGGATCGTCCGAGCAGATCACTTCGCGGAGCAGCGGGAAGGCGCTGTCGTAGAGCTCCATCTTGACGCCTTCGAGGGCACCCAGGGCGGGGGTGATTTCGAGCAGCTGGAGGACGACGGGAGTATCGGGACCGAACACGCGCCCGCGGGCGATCTCGGGCAGCAGGCTGTAGCCGATCTGGCCGGCGGCACCGGTCACTGCGACTCGTTTGGGCTGGTTCATCGGCGCATTAGGTGGCCGGCAACGGGAGCGTGCAAGCGGAAATCAGCTGCCCGATCCCTGCACGACCAAGTGGTCCTCGGCGACCTCACTCATGAACTCCTCGAGCACGGCCATCGACTCCGGATGCCGCGCGAAGATGTCGTAGGCGCGCTTGTCCTCGAAGCTCGAGATCAGCGCGAGCTTGTAGCCGTCGTGCTCTTTCGCGATGTTCTCGGTCACCGTGAAGTCGCGGACGCCGGGCAGCGTCTCGACCAGCGCGGCGAGGGCCTCGCGAGCGCGCCGCACACGCTCGAGCGTTATGCCTTCGCGGACCCGGAACAGGACGATGTGGTGGAACGGCTCGAGGCTCATGGTCGGGCCCGTCGGACCCATCCGGGACGATAGCAGCCTCAGCCGTCGATCGCCCGAGGGACGCTGACTTTCAGCGGCCTCCGGTGGTCGTCTTCCTCACCGATCCGGTGCCCGTGGTCGATCCCGGCGTCCCCGCTTTGCCAGCAGAAGACGAGCGGACCACTGACGCTCCGACCCGGGATGTGGATCGTGACCGGATTGAGCCGCAGGACCGTCAGCCCGAGTCCGACGAGTTCGTCGATCGCGCGGCGGATCCCCTCGGATTGCTCGAACGCCTCCGTCGTCAAGTCGGCGATCGCGGTCGAGAGCCCCTCGGGGGTCACCTCGGCCTCGAGTTCGGAGCGGCGGCGGTGGAGTTCCTGTCGGATGCGATGGCGCTCGGCGATCTCCTGCGCGATCGACGTGATCAACGGGATCATCCGTTCGGCTTCCGCCAGCGTGTATCGCTGGGCTTCCAGGCCTTCTGCCAACAACTTCGCGTCCACAGAACTATCGCTTTCCACACCACACCTAGTCGTGGTGCCGAGTCTTGTTACCGCTCGGTCGGACGATCGTTCCGGGAGAGTTCCCCGGCGGCGAGCCGGGGGAATCCTCAGTCGCGCCGCTGGTCGCGGCGCGGGTGGGCGAATCGGCGGACCCGGTGTGGTGATCGCTGGCCGGGCCCGCGGCGGAGTCGATCTGCCGACGGGGCGTCGAATCGGGCGCCGGGGCGCTGGCCGCGGAACTCGTCGCGACGCGCTCCGGCCTGCTTCCAGCGCCGCAGCATGCGGAGCTTCATGCGCCGCTCGAACACGCGGTGCATTCGCTTGCCACGTCCGACGCGTTCGCGATCGCCGCGCGCCTTTCCCGGACGCCCGGAAGCGTCACGCCGCGCGTCGATGCGTTCGCGGATCCGCTCGCGGATCGCGGGCATGCGCTCGAGGCGTCCGGCGCGCCGCTCGGCTCGAGGGGCGTCCTTGGCCTCGCCGCGATCGGTTTCGGTCTGGGCGGGAATCGAGGTCGCGAGTGCGATCGCGGCCATGGTGAAGATCAGTCGTCTCATCGTACTTCCTTGCTTTCGAGGTCGCCGAGCAGACGCGTGGCGGACGCCGAATATCGCACCCGTGCTGCAACGCGGCGGCAAGGCGAGTGCACCAGGCGCGTAACGGCGGTGGTCAGCGCGAGATCGTCACCACGCGATCCGCGCCGTCGATCTCGTGGGTCGTGGCGCTACCATCGGGCCATCGGATCTCGAGGCGGGTGGACACTCCGACCGGGAGGGCGAAGAACGCCGCCGCGGTCGATTGTGCCAGGTAGCTGCCCCCGGCGTGGATCTCGCGAACGTGAGGTGCCGCGTCGCCGGCCCTGAGCGTCAGCCTGGCACCGATCCCGGAAGGGTTGCCCGCCGTGCCGCGCAGTCGCACGGCGAGGAATCTAGCTGCGTCACTTCGGTTCTCGAACAGCGCGAGCCCCTCGTCGTTGATCCCGAACAGGAGGTCGGGACGCCCGTCCGCGTCGTGGTCGGCGACGGCCAGGCTCTTCGTGTCGCTGGCCAGGAGGATCCCGGACTCTGCCGGTCCGATCACGTGGAACTCCATCGGGCCGGTGCCGCGGAGGATGGCCGAGACACCGCCGTCCATCCGCCCGGTCTCGGGCTCCGGCGAGTAGCTGTTCTGCGCGATCGCGAGGTCGAGCCAACCGTCGCCGTCGAGGTCGACCGCGACGATTCCGAAACCGGGGGCGATCTGGGCGAGGCGCGGGAGTTCACGCACCTCGAACCCGGCGGACCCATGGTTGACGAGCAGCGAACTCGCCAGCGTCGTCGCGCGACACAACCTGGCCTTCGCCAGCGCGGCGGGCGTGTAGATCTCGTCGAGCGTCGCACGCGCGAACGAGTCGAACGTCCGGAACTTCGAGGCGATGAACGGCATCGCTTGGCTGCTGCAGCTCCGCCCACGAACCGGGAGGTGTCGATCCCCCGAGTGCTTGGCCTCGACGATGTCAAACGTGCCGTTCTGGTCGAAGTCCGCCGCGTAGATCTCCATCGGGTGATCCGTCGAGGCCTTGTACTTCGAGTTCCAGCCGAGGTTCGTCACGGCGAAGTCGATGTCGCCGTCCCGATCGAAGTCGCCTGCCGCGATGCCGTTCCAAAGGCCGAGATGCTCGGCGAGGCCGACCGCCGCGGTGCGGTCGACGAGACGTTGGCCGCCCTGGTTGGCGAACAGGCGGACGGGTTCCCAGTGAGCGGTCACGAGGAGGTCGACGAAGCCGTCTGCATCGACGTCACTCCATATGGCGGAGGTCACCAGTCCCGCCGTCAGCAGCCCCGGCGCGAGACGGTCGGTCACGTCCTCGAACACTCCGTCGTCGTTGCGCAGGAGTCGGCTCGGCGGTGCCTCGGGGTATCGGCCAGCCGTGACGCGACCGCCGACGAACAGGTCGAGGTCTCCGTCGCGGTCGAAGTCCGCCGCCGCGACCGGTCCGTGGCCCTCGGCACTGGACTTCGGCAGCACCGAGACGGACACGTCCACGAACCGTCCGTCACCATCGTTCCGGAGCAAGTGGTCCTGCAGTCGAATCGGGTCGTCGCCGTGCTCGACCCCTCCTGCCACCAGGTAGAGATCCTCGTCGCCGTCCGAGTCGTAGTCGAACCAGAGCGCACCGAGCTGTTCGGCTTCCGCTGGATCGGGCAGTTCGGTGGCCCGGTCGAGTCCCTTCGGACCCGGTTGGAGCCGGACGCTCGGCTGTCCCGCAGCCCCGGTCATGACCGTCGTGCCGTCGGCAGCGATCGCGACCCCGGGACCCATCCGCGAATGTCGGTGGGGGAGCAGTGGTTGGACCGCGTAGTCGTCGAAGTCGCGCTCCTGGTGTCGGGCCCCGCGTACCTCGAGCCGATCGAACAGCGGCTGCGTGGGCGGGGCAGGTTCGCTCAGCGTTCGAACCTCGGGGTCCTGGCGAATCGTGTGGAGCGCGCCCGCGGCCAGGCTCCCGGCGTCCTGGCATTGGCCCGAAGGCCAGACCACGCGCACCGAATCAGCCCGTTCCGCCGCCCCGATCCCGATGTGGACGATCGCCTCGTTCCCGCTGAGGTAGCCGCGCGCGAGGACGACCTGGCGCGCGTGGATCCGGCCGCCGGCCGCGACTTCGATCCGTGCGCCGACGCCGAAGGAGTTGTCGCGTTCGCCCTGCAACCGGAGCACCAGCGCGTTCGCGTCCGCGGTCCGATTCTCGTAGACGCTGGCCGGCGCGTTCATGTTGTTGATGACCACGTCCAGGTCGCCGTCCCGATCGAGATCGGTGAGCACCGCGCCCTGGCTGACGCTCTGCTCCGCGATTCCCCAGGCGGTGCCGACCTCCTCGAAGTGGTAGTCACCGAGGTTGCGGAACGCGAGGTTGGTCTCGCGCACGGGCGGCAGGTTGCGGGCGAAGTCCAGGGCGCGCTCGCGCTCGCCGAGCTCCCAGAGCCGGCGGAACTCGGGCTGCGCATCCGGGTCGTTGTCGAAGCGCGGAATCCCGTTGGTCGCGAACAGGTCGAGTCGTCCGTCGTTGTCGAGGTCCGCGAATCGCACGGTCCAGGTCCAGTCGGTGCTCGCCAGACCCGTTAGGTACGCGGCTTCGAGGAAGCGGTCGGCGCCGGTGTTCAGGTACACCGCGTTGCGCATGTACTGCGGTGGCCGTGCGTTCTCCAGGAACCACCGGCGGTCGCCCATGTTGCCCATGAGCATCTTCGACATGTAGTGCGTGCGGCTGGACATGTCCGCGACGCAGAAGTCGAAACGACCGTCGTTGTCGAGGTCGCCGAAGTCGCTGCCCATGCCGTAGTACGCCGTGTGCGGCAGGGCACGTTCGGACACGTCCTCGAACGTGCCGTCGCCGCGGTTGCGCCAGAGGACGTCCGGGGACTCGAGGTCGTTGGCGACGTAGAGGTCGAGGAACCCGTCGTCGTCGAAGTCCCACCAGGTCGCGGACAGCCCCATGCCCGCGTCGTGGATTCCCGACGCCTCGGTGACGTCGACCCACCTGGCGTAGCCGTCGTTGCGGATCAATCGGTCGGGCTGGCCGCCGAGGAACGTGAACTCGCCGTATCGGACGCGGCACGTGGCGTCCTTCTCGACGATTCCTTCGATCGTCAGCCTCGTGTCGGCCGGCGGCGTGATGTCCGCGATCAGCTCGGCCGGCAGCATCGCGCCGAGGATCCGGTTCGTCAGCAAGTAGAGGTCGAGATCGCCGTCGTTGTCGTAGTCGGCGAACGCCGCGGTCGTGCAGGCGCCGACGAACCCCAGACCGAGCTTGCCGGCGCACTCGACGAAGGTACCGTCGCCGCGGTTCTGGTAGAGCAGGTTCGGCGCCTCGAGGTTGCAGACGTAGAGGTCGAGGTCGCCGTCGTCGTCGACGTCCGCGAACGTCGCCATCGTTCCCCAGGCCGCACCGCCGTCGAGCCCGCCGGCCGATTCGGTGACGTCCTCGAAGCGCAGCGGCGAGGTCTGGCGGAACAGCTTGTTGGGGCCGTCCTGTGACACCAGGTAGATGTCCGGCAGCCCGTCGTCGTCGTAGTCCCCGACCGCCAGGCCCGCGCCGTTGTAGAGGTAAGGCAGGTTGTGGCGGCGCTCGAGCAGGTTCTGGAACTCCAGGCCGGTCGTCGCGGGATCGAGCTTCGCGAACCGCGGACCGTCGCCGATCGACCTCGCTCGCAGCGGAACGTCGGTCACCAGCGCGTCGGTCGATTCGTCGCTGTGACAAGCCGCGAGTGCGAGCAGGATCCACGGAACCGTTCTCATGGCGCCGAGGATATCAGACGCGCGTCACGGGTCGTCGGTCAGAGCGAACTCGCGCGACGTCGTGATCCAGCAGGTCGCGATGAGCGCGACCGCGCAGAGCGACAGCACGGATGCGACCGCGACCGGCGTCGTGACCTCGCTGACGAGGGCGCGGAGTTCCGAGCGCAGCATCCCTTCCAGGTCCGACAGTTCGAACGCGATGCTGCGCATGTGGTACTGCGCCGTGAAGTTCCGCCCGAACGTCGGTGCCCAGGCCAGCGCGATCTCGCTGACGCCCAGGTACGCGAGCCCGGCGATCAGGGCCCGTCGGGTGAAGATCGAACCGAGGAGCGCGAAGACCGCGTTGTAGGTCGCGGTCGCGAACACGGTCGCGACGGCGATGGCTGCGAGGTTCTGCGCGGAGACCGCTCCGACGATCGCCCACCCGATGGTCAGGCTCAGGGTCGTCAAGGCGACGAGGATCCCGACGTTGGCGAGGTACTTGCCCATCAGCACGCGCCAACGCGCGATCGGGCGCGTGAACAAGTAGGTCAGGGTCTGGTTCTGCACCTCGGCGCCGATGATCGAAGTGCCGTACAACATCGACGCCAACGCCGGCAACGCGAGTGCGTAGATCGCGTAGAGGAACACCGAGGTCTGGACCTGCTCCTCGACCGGGCTGCGGAACTCGCCCTGGGTGCGGATCAACGTCAGGATCGGCAGCGGGATCGCCATGCAAACGAGCAGGAGCCACCGACGACTGCCGGCGAACATCTGTCGCAGGTGGAGTTGGGCGACGGCGAACATCAGCGTGCCCCCGTGAGGTATCGGAACACCGCCTCGAGGTTGTCGTCCTCGGACGACAGCTCGTGCACGGTGACCTTCGCGTGCAGCGCGTGCTCGGCGAAGCGTGCGTAGAAGCCCGCTGGGTCGCGCGTGCCGACGACGATCGTGCCGTCATCGGCGAGCTCGAGGTCGGTCACGGCTGCGTCCGAGGCCAGCCGGCTGGCCAGCAGATGAGCTTGGCCAGGGCCGCAGCGGACGTTGATCCGGTGCGGGAACTCGTTCATCAGCGATCGGATCTCGTGGACGTTGCCGGAAGCCAGGATGCGACCGCCGAAGATCAGCAAGAACTCGTGCGTCATCTCCTGCACTTCGTGCAGTACGTGACTCGAGACGACGATGCTCCGGCCTTCGGCACCGAGCCGCTTGATGAGCTCGGTCAGCTCGTGGCGGCCGATCGGATCGGTGCCGGTCAACGGTTCGTCCAGGATCAGCAACTCCGGGTCGTGAACGAGGGCTTGCGCGACCTTGGTGCGCTGCCGCATGCCCTTCGAGTACGTGCGGATCGGGCGGTGCATGAACTCCGTCGCGTTGCACGACTCGAGTGCTCGCTCGGCGGCTTGCTTCGCGCCGGATCGTGACATCCCCGAGAGCCGACCCAGCGACTCGACGAACTCGAAGGCGGTCATGAAGTCGTAGAACGCGTCGTACTCGGGGCAGAACCCGATCCGTCGGAACAACTCGGGGTTGCTCCAGGGATCCTCGCCCAGCACGCGGATGGACCCGACCGACGGGCGCAGTTGGGCGGTCATCAGCTTCAACAGCGTGGACTTCCCTGCACCGTTCGGCCCGAGCAACCCGTGGACGCCCGGCCGGATGTCGAACGTCATGTCGTTGACGCCGATGACGACCCCGTACAGCTTCGTGAGTTCGCGCGTTTCGAGGATCGGGGTCATCACGAATTCATGGGGGCGGAGATGCGCCGCCACACTCCGATCGAGCACGCGACGGTCAGGACCGCGAGGGCGATCGAGGAGAAGGAGGAGCTCGTCGACTCGGTGAACGACTCGACCAGGGTCGGCGCCTCGAACGAGTTCGCGATCGCGTTCGACAGCGTCTCCCTGAGACTGAGCAACATCGGCCACGCGGCGCCCGGGAACAGCTCGACGTGCAGGATCCAGTATGTGATCTCGCCGCCGACGAGAATCGCGATCATCGTAAACGTGGCGACGCGCTGGTCGCGTGTCGTCGACGAGATGAACAGCCCCAGCGCGGTCACGGGGACGATCGTCGTCAGCGAAGCCTGGACGATCGATGGCACGATGTGCCAGGTCTGCAGCAGCGTGTCGATCGAAGGGGCGAACAGCACGCTGAGGACGTAGGCGCCGATCGACGGGACCAGCGTGAACCACGCGACATAGCCTGCGAGGATTCCCGCCTTGCCGAGCAGGTAGTCGAGTCGACCGATCGGCTTCGAGAAGTAGAGCAGGAAGGCCTTGGTGCGCAGGTCGTTCGAGATCAACTTCGGTGCGACCGCGAGCGTGATCAGTCCGACGGCCGGTAGGACGAAGGTGTGCGCTCCCAGGAACATGTCGTTCCAGATCAGCTCGCGCACGGCTCCCGGGTCGTCGCGCAGCGCGCGCATGAACTCCGAGCCCAACGCGCCGCGCAGGATCGCCTGCGAGAAGCCGCTCGGGATCCGACCGTCGGGGTCGGTGATGACACCTACCGCGAAGAAGAACCAGCCGAGGTACAGCAGCGGGACGATCGCCAGGAAGCACAGTCGTCGAACGAACACCGGTCGCCGCGCGAGTGCGATCCCGGTGCGCGTGATCGACCACGCGCGAGCCCAGCGTGGGCGCGTGGACCCCTTCCAGACCCGGTAACCGAGCTCATGAATTGGCATGCGAGGCTCCGTCGTCGCGCAGGGACTGGAGAAAGATCTTCTCGAGCGAGTTCCGTGCCGGTGTGATCTCGTGCAGGGACATTCCGCATTGCAGCGTCGCTTCGAGCAGTTGTCCCGAAAGATCACCCTCGCCGCTGGCCCGCACGACGTCGGCGCTGGTCGCCTCCGCGCTGAACCCGCGGTTCCTGAGCGCGGTCGCGAGGCGGTTGGAGTCACCGCCACCGATTCGGACCGTGACGGCGGTGTCGACGGTCCGGCGGAGGTTCTCGAGCGTGTCGTAGCGCAGGAGTTTGCCACGGGACAGGATCATGGCGGCGTCGCAGCACGCCTCGACGTCGTGCAGGATGTGCGTCGAGATGACCACGCTGACGCCCTTGTTGCGTGCGAGGTCGCGCACGAGTTCCAGCATCTGCTCGCGTCCATCGGGATCCATGCCGCTGGTCGGTTCGTCGAGGAACACGAGCTGCGGGGAATGCACGAGCGCGATCGCCAACCGGATGCGCTGCTTCATTCCCGTCGAGTACGTCTGCACCTCACGGTAGCGCGATTCGCCGAGCTGGACGTAGTCGAGCATCTCGTGTGCGCGGCGAAGCGCGGTGAGGGGCGGGATCCCGGCGAGTTCGGCCGTGCGTGCGACGATCTCGACGCCGCGAAG
Organism: Planctomycetota bacterium; assembly: GCA_020425915.1. Classification (GTDB taxonomy): domain Bacteria; phylum Planctomycetota; class UBA1135; order UBA1135; family UBA2386; genus JAGQQZ01. The sequence goes on from JAGQQZ010000385.1 coordinate 12,521, forward strand.
CCCGGCGATGTAGCAGTCGTCCTCCGGCATGTAGCCGACGACCTCACGAATCGAAACGGCGTTCCGCACGTCGCGCCCGAGCACCTCGGCGCGCCCCCGCGTCAACCGGACGAGCCCGAGCAGCAGCTTGATCATCGTGCTCTTGCCGGCACCGTTCGGTCCCAGCAGGCCGATCGAACCCGGCTCGACCTCGACCGAAACGTCGTCGAGGGCACGGAAACCGGAGTACTCCTTCGTGACGCCGTCGAGCCGGAAGATCATCGCAGCGGACGATAGACCCCGTGCGGGACCATGGGAAGGGCGGCGCGTCGGAGCCGACGAGTGATGCGCCGGATGTCAGCGGATTCCATGCACGCACGTGCGGCGGAACACGACTTCTATTTCTCCGTCGGTCTGCAGTCGTTCGGCGAGCTTGATCCGCAGCGACTCGACGAAGTCGGCATCCGTCTCCAACTCGGCCGTCGCGAACTCTGCGAGTTCGCGAGGGGACTCGAAGCGCGCGAGGTGCGTGCCGACCTCTCCCTGGACGTTTCGGAGCCCCAACTTGCGCAGCCCCTGCGCCGCGTCGCCTTCCGACGGTCCTCGCCAGCGGCCGAGCCCAGCCGCTTCGCCGGCGGCCCGCCACGCGCTCGCGACGACTTCGCACGCCGACTCGGCCGGCAGATCGAGGACGAACCGGCCGCCGGGCCGCAGCGAGTGGGAGATGATCGTTCCCCATCGCTCGATCGGCCAGCCGATGTTCCACGCCGGGCTCGCGTACATCGCGTCGAACCGACCGAGGATCTCCTCGCCGGTCGGTTCCAGCGCGATCACACTCAGCGCCGGGTGTTCGATCGTCAGCAGTCGATCGACGACGGCGTCGTTCGGGTCGACGACGACGAGCAGCCCGTCGCCACCGACGCGATCGAGGAGCGCATGCACTGGCGGTACCGAGTGCGCGGTGACCTGCAGGACCCGTTCGCCGCGGCGTGCGTCGAGCAACGAGAGCGATTCCGCGTTCCAGGGCGGATCGAACGCGAAGATCACTCGTCGGCCTCCGTCCGCTTCGCCGGCACCGGGATCCGCAGCCCGTCCTCGGCGGCGACGACGTCGTCGTGCACCTCGCGGGCTTCGGCGACGAACGGCTCGACGTCGTGATAGCGCTGGCTGAAGTGGGTCAGGACCAGTCGGCGGGCCCCGGCCTCGTGCGCGATCCGCGCCGCCTGCTTGGCCGTGAGGTGGGCGTTGGCGTGGGCCTCGCGGGCCTCGGACTCCAGGTAGGTCGATTCGCAGATCAACAGGTCGACGCCGCGAGCGAGTTCGAACGCGGCGTCGCACATGCGCGTGTCCATGATGAACGCGACGCTCTGACCGCGACGTTCGCGGCCGAACTCGGAGATGTGACGAA
>JAGQQZ010000386.1 GCA_020425915.1 Planctomycetota bacterium
GACGTGCGACGGCACCCGCTCGAGCACACGCGTCAGCTCGGCACGTGCTTCGTCCCAGGCGCCACCGCGCCCCATGCTCGCCGATCGATCGACGAGCACGACGAGCCGAAGCGGGCCGGCGTCCCCACGAATCTGCGGCCCTGCCGCGGCAAACACCAGGGCTGCGCCGCCGACGAGCAACAGCAACAGCCGGACGATCCGCCAGCGGACCGGGCGCCGCCCGATGGCAGCGGCGGCCGCGCGCCACTGCGGGAGATGCGCGGTGGCCACGCGGGCGCGCGGGCGCGGCGGGCGCGCGAGCCATATCGCCAGCGGCAACGCCAGCAGCCACCAGAGCCGCGTCAGATCCGAGAAATCCACCGATCCGCCAACCAGCTCGAGAGTCGAAAGTCGTCCGCCGCCGGCACCTCGAACCGCAGCAGCGGCTGCCCTGCGTTCGCGAACACCGCATTCTGACGGCGCGCCAGCCGCGCGAGCTCGTCGGCCATCGCGCCCCGGAGCCGAGAGTCGACCTGCACGAGTTCGTGCTCCCCGCACTCTTCGTCGCGCAGGTCGATCCAACCACCGAGGTCGGGCAATCGATCACCCGCGAGCATCGGCAGCAGCCCCGTGCAGGTGCGACCCGACGCCCGCAGTCGCTCGAGCGACGTCGCGAACGCGTCGGGATCTGCGAAATCCGAGATCCAACACAAGCTACCGAGCCAACCCCGATCGATCGGAACGCGCGCGGTCTCGAACGGATCCGAGACGACCGTCGGCTGCGCCAACAGGATTCGCATGAGCTGCCGGGCACCCGCCCCGCCTTGCAACGTGTGGATCCCGTCCGCACCGCACACGAGTCGCACACCGTCGAGCCGGTCGAGTGCAATCGCACCGAGCAGAACCGCGAGCCGCCGCGCGGCATCGAACCGCTCGCCCGCGACCATGCTCGGCGTCGTGTCGAGCAGGACCGTCAACGCTCGGTGCTCGTCCTCCTCGAACACCTTCGCGAACAGCTCACCGCTGCGCGCGTAGGCGTGCCAATCGACGTGCCGTACGTCATCCCGCGCGCTGTAGCGACGGTGACCGGCGAACGTCCCGCGCGGCGCACCGACCTGGCGCGAAGCCCGTCGCTCGCTGTCTCGTTGGCCCCGCAACGAACGAACGCGACGCATCGCCGCGACGACGAGCGCTTGGAACTCCGCCCCGAAGAGTTCGCTCACCGTCGCCGCTCCACCAGCAGGCGGAAGTAGCGACGGACCAACTCCCGCTCGGCGGGTCCGACATGCCGGCCAGCGAGTGCACGTTCGACCGCGTGCTCGAACTCGACGTCGGGCACGACAGGCGTCGGGATGGACTCCGCATCACCGTTGCGAGGAGCCTCCTCGACGGAATCGTCACCGACGCGCGCCACGTGGGACTCGGTCCGGCTAGAGGGCCCATCGCCGACGAAGCTCGGGATCACGAAGTCATCCTCGACGGAGCGTTCGATCAGCGGCGCGCCCTCGACAACCGGGCCGTCGTCCGCTGGCCCCGGGTCGGCGTCGGGGTCCGTGTCGGCGTCGTCGCTGGCGGAGTCCGGATTCGAATCCGGACGATCGCTCTCGCCCTCGCCGCTGCCGCCACGCGACGAATCGACGACCGCGGTCCCTCCACCGGGCACGGTCACGAGGTCCGGAACGGCAACGGGGAACGGGCCCGACTTCGGCTCGTCCGGATCGAGGAGCCGCAAGATCAACAGCGCGACAGCGACTGGCACGAGGATGCGCAGGGGTCGAAGCCGTCGCCGGACGGGACGCCACATCGCACCGCGCTGGACGCCTTGGATCCGGTTCGCCACGACACGCGCAAGCCAGTCGCGCATCGGCCCGCGAGCCGGGCCATCACACCACGTGCGCAGCGCGTCTCGCAGGCCGAGGCTCCGGTCCATCGCCGCAACCGAGACACTGGCCCGCCACCATGCGTGACCGACGGCTCCACACCAGAGCGCCACCCCGGCCCAGGTCGCCATCGCCTCCCACTTCGGCGAGAACTCGTGGACGACCCAGACGGCGGCGAACACCACGATCGCCTCCGCGAAACCGATGGCACACACGGTCGCGACCCGATGCCAGAGCCCGAAGCGGCGCACGAACGCATCGACACGATGTGTCGCGCCGTCGGCTGTCGTCGCTGTAGGTTCCGCCATCGGCTCCATTGTGGCGCCGAACGCCGCCCGACGCCCGTCTCCGAGCGTGGAAGGCGGCTACATCCGACTACTTCCCGCCGTCGTCGTCCCCGTCCTTGGACGGGGCGTCGCCGGGCGGAGTGTCCGCGTCCTTCGGCGGGGTGTCCTCGACGAGTTCCTTGGCGACGTCGAACAGGTCGACGAGGTCCTTGTCCATCGTCGTCCGCACGTGTCCAGGAACCGTCAGCAGGAAGTCCCTGTTCGAGGCGACGGCTCGGTACTCGTGCTTGTCCTCGAGCTTGTTGCCGACGTAGAGCGTGTAGATCGTCCCGTCCTCGAGCTCGAACTCGGCCTCCGCCGCGTCGTCGCTGAAGCCTACCTGCTTGAGCACGAGCGCGCGCTGCTGTGAGTCGGACGGCAACGGCTGAATGTAGTCGGCGACGCTGGCCTGCGCGATCCGACCGGCGAGCGCGTTGATCTCCGCCTGCCGCGGCGCTCCACAACCCTCCGGCGCCTTGACGACTCGCCACGCGACGTCGGTCGGCTTGTCCTTGGCGAGCTCGATCTCCCCATGCGCGTTCTTCATGCGGAATCGCACCGCCTGCGTCGCTGCGGTCCCGGGGATCAGCGATCGGTCGAACCAGCCGCGCGGTTCGAGCTGCAGGTTCCAGTAGTCCTGCTCGTAGAGCACGATGTCTTGCCGATCCTTCCGGCGCACGAAGTGCCCTCGCAACGAATCCTGCCCGGCCTTCGCGTCGCGCGCGCTGCGGCCCTTGATCAGCTCGACGACCGGCCGGTTGTTGGCGTCGAAGCACTGGATCAACACGCCGTGGTCCTCGTCGAGGCCATACTCCGCGAGCGCCTCGTCGGAAGCGTCGACTTCGATCAGGGCATCCTCGTCGCGGCGGATCTGCTCGATGTGCTGCAAGATGTGCGTGACGATCGTGTCCTTCTTGACGGGTGCACCGCGCAGCGGGGACTGATCGGCGATCACCCAATCGCCGGACGACGTCAGGCCGATCGCGAGCACCTCGTGCTCCTTCTGGCCGTTGCGGCCTGTGATCGGCGCACCGTTGTCGTCCAACTTGACCTTGCTGATCCGGATCCCGGCGACCTTCTCCGGCGTGAAGCCATCGAAAAGGCGGGGCACGTCTTCGTATCGCGTGAACGAGCCCTGCTCGTTCACGATCGTGATGACCGTCGGCACGGCGAGGACCGCGGCGACGGCCGCGAGGAACACGTTGGTCTTCATCGTCAGCTTCCGAGGTTCTCGAGGAAGGCGCGCTTCGCGGTGCGGCGCCGAACGAACACGACGAGTCCGAACACGAGCAGGAGTCCGCAGGGCAGCGCGATGTTGATCGTGCGGAGCCAGAACTCCTTGTCGCGCACGCGTTCGTTGTAGCGCTGCAGATCGCCGCCCTTCTCGTCGTCACCGAACAAGCGGAGCGTGCGATCGGAACCGATCTTGTTGCGCAGTTCGAACAGGTCCTGGTCCGACGCCAGCCAGTCGAGCAGGTTCACGAGGAACCGGGCGCCGCTGGGGAAACTCACCGGCCCACCCATCCGGGCGTACTGGTTCGCCGCGATGTCGTCGCGCAGGAACGAGGCGTCGCCGACGACGATGAGCCGCCCGGGCTTCGTCGACGCCAGGATCGGGGCGGGGTCCTTGACCAGGTTCTCCTCGTCTTCCGCGGCCGGCTCCGGACCGACGTCGGGCGCAGGCTCGTCCGCGCCTTCCTCCTTCTCGTCCGCTCCCTCGCCCGTCAGCGCCTTGCGCTCTTCCTCGGCCTTCTTGGCCGCGGGCGACATCGGCGCCTTCTTGCCCTCGAAGAACGACGAGAACTCGCCGTTCAGCTCGACCATCAAGCCGTACTGCCGCCGCGGCTCGCTCGCCAGACGTCCCTTGATCCCGTTGTAGAACTTCAGGAAGTCGGCCTGCTGCTGTTGCGGCAGTCGCGCTCGGCCGAACGGGTTCAGATGCTGGGGTGGACTCGTGTCGAGCGCGAGCGGCGAGCTGCGGAGCAACACGCGACCCTGGACACCGTCCGGGACGATCTCGGCGAGTTCGACCTCGCACGGCCAGAACATGCCGGGTGCGCCGACGCCCTTGACGGCCTCGTCGATACCGGGCTGGAACGCCTTGGCGTAGCTCGCGGCCAACGACTGGTCGACGGTGCCGTCGGACTCCTTCGCGAACTC
>JAGQQZ010000768.1 GCA_020425915.1 Planctomycetota bacterium
GCGGCGGCGCGCGCACGAAGATCGCCGCGGCCGCGGTCACGCGCGGCGAGGCCTGCGTGCTCGAGATCGTCCGGAAGAACTCCGGCGTGATCGAGGTGAAGGTGAACGGCGACGGCTCCTCGAGCCTCGACGTGACCTACGCGGGCACGTTCGACATGTCGGGATTCGGCTGGGACGGGGACGGCACCGACTACTTCGACGACACGGTCCTCGAGTTCGGATCGTTCACCACCGAGCTGTCGTTCGACGATCGGCGCAAGGTCCGCGAGTTCCTGCGGACGAAGTGGGACATCTACGAGGGCTCTGAGTTCGCACTGACGGAGCGATCGGGGCATTGGGAGCTCGTCCCGATGACCTACCCGCAGAACGTCGCGAATGGCTCGGACGCTCCGATGCTTCAGCCGGGAAACAGCGTGTTCCAGGTGTCGATGCTCGGGTGCGTCATGCACTCCATCTACACTCTGCTGCACGACGAGGCGGTCCTGAGCCCGGGGACCGATCTGGCGCGCGCGCACGACTTCGCGCTGCAGTGGCTGCAGAAGACCGCGCGGTGGGTCGCCTACCACGGCTTCAGCTCCAACGCGATCGACACGATCGCCGGCATCTCGGGGTGCAACCGATCGGTCTACAAGGTCGCGGCATACGACCGGCTGCTCACCACGGCTGAGATGGACTGGAACGGCAACTCGGGCGTCGTGCAGTCGCCGGATCCGACCGAGCCAGGACCGAACAACTACCTCTGGTTCCCGAACGGGACGTGGTCGTTCTGCGCGCAGTACATGGCTGCGATCTGGATGGCGACTCGGTTCCTCACCGACGAGCCGGACACGGTCGATCAGGCGATCGGGATGCTCGAGCGCAACCTGCCGGCGCTGCTCGCGTCGTCGCCGAACACCTACGGCTGGGGTGACCTGGCCTACCAGAGCTCGCAGGTCGACCCCTGGCTCTGGATCGTCCCGCAGCTCGCCGGCCCCTACGACTCGTCGATCCAGATCGGATCCGCGCACTACTCGAGCTCGAGCGGCTACGCCGCGGCCGCGCGCGTCGTGCGCCCGGGCACGGCGGCCTACGCCGGGACCTCGAGCTACGCGGCCACGGCGAGCGTGATCGGCGGCGGCGAACCAATCGGCGCGACGGCGCACTACCCCGGCGTGTCCGCCTACGGCGCGACGCCGCGCGTCGTCAAGAAGGCGGCCGCGGCCTACGCCGGCGTGTCCGACTACGACGCCATCGGCTCGGTGTCCGATGGCCCGATCAACGCGAGCGCCGCCTACGGTGGCGTGTCGGCCTACGGTGCCGCCGCGCGCGTCGTCAAGAAGGCGACGGCCGGCTACGCCGGGACCAGCGCCTACGCGGCGACTGGCACGGTGCGCGGTCCGCGCACGTTCGGTGTCACCGCGCACTACCCGGGCGTCTCCGCATACGTCGGCGGCGCCGTGCTCCGCGAGCCGCAGTTCGTGACCGCTCACTACCCGGGCATGAGCAGCTACGACGCCACCGGGATCGTCGAGGACGTGGTCGAGGTCCCCGACTGGATCCAGCGGCTGCGCAACGCGTTCCTGCGGCTGTGCCGTCGCCGCGGTCGTCGGATCACCTACCGAGGCAACGGTGGTGCTGCGGCTGCTCGGTTCTTCGACGCGATCATCGACTACCACGGGGAGTACTTCGACGGGGAGGTGCTCCACAAGGTCGAGGGCGTGGTCATCCACATTCCGAAGCACGCGAGCGCAACGCTGACCATCGAGAAGAACGACAAGGTCGAGGTCCCGATGCGCTCTGGCGGCGGGACCAAGCTGTCGCGCGTGAACGACATCATCGCCCAGGACGACGAGAAGTTCGTCGTGGAGGTCGAGAACTGATGGTCTCCGGCATCCTCGAGGTGAAGTCGGGCGAGTTCGCGATCCGCACGAACGCTCCGCAGTTCGAGGAGCTGTTCCGCCAGGCCCCGCGCGAGGTGCTGTTCCAGGCGCGTTCGATGATGGGCCGCTGGTTCGGTCACGCGCGCAAGTCGCACATCGCAGCGCTGAAGGCAGCTGGCGAGCGCGGCCTCGTCCGCGCGATGAATCGGCACGGCTGGGTGAAGTGGAAGGTGGAGCCGTTCCCAAGGGCGAAGTCGGAGCGTGCGCTGCGGAACAGTATCGAGAGCTGGGGCACGCCGGACATCGGGGCGATCGAGGGCCGAGAGGTTCTCCGGTCACGCGCCGAGATCGCGCTCGAGTTCGGCGAGACAGTCCAGGCGAAGTCTGGATCGCTCGCGATCCCGATCGGGAAGTACGCGCGGATGACGCAGACGAAGCGTCGCCAGATGAACCTGCGCTCGCCGGCGCAGTATGCGAAGTCTCCGGAAGGCAAGCAGCGGCCGTTGTTCACCGTCAAGCGCAAGATCGGCGGCGAGCGAAAGGAAGTGCTCGTCCGCGCAACCGGCCGGAAGACGAAGACCGGCAAGGACACGCTCGAACCGGTGTTCATCCTTCGCAAGAGCGTGAACATCCCCGCGAAGCTGGGCATGCGCGCCGCGTGGGATAGGGATGCCGGATACCGCCAGCGCGTGCTCGATGAGCATCTGAAGCGCCTCGTGGACGGCCTCGGGCTGCGCCTCGCGCGCATCAGCAAGGGGGCCGCCTGATGGCTGACACCATCCGCTGGCAGGCAGTCCAGAAGTTCGCTCTCGCCGTCGGGACCGTCGTCCAGGACGCGAACGTCCACCAGCGATCGGCTGCGCACCGCCGCGCCGGAGAAACCGACGTCGCATGCTTCTACGGGATCTCGCGCGTCGACCCGGATCCGGCCCAGCACTACTTCCACGACGAGGCCGTGCAGGTACAGCTCGTGGTCGAGATCTACGGCGACGAGACCGATGCCGTGCAGCGGCTGGACCGGAAGGTCGGACTCATCGAGAAGGCAGTGCTCACGGACGCGGACCTCGAGGCAGCGTGCCAGCAGGTGGACCTGCTGTCGAGCAAGTGGGGTATCAGCAAGTCTGCAGACGCCAAGTTCACGGCCGTGATGGACTTTTCGCTGAAGGTCCGTCGGCTGCAGACCGACCCATTCGCCACCGAGGAGGACGCCTGATGGTCGTCCACGCGCACATCCTCGACACGGCGACATCGCAGGACGTGAGCTTCGAGCCGTCCGCTCTCCAGGATCGCGGACCCGTCACGCAGACGCACCGGATCGCTGACGAGCTCGCGCGCGTCGTCACGCTGAACTGGAACCCGGTGACGCCGGGCCAGGCTCACTGGCTGAAGAAGCACTACGAGGAGACGCAGGCCGGCTCCTTCGAGATCAACCTGGTCGACGGCACGCAGATCGTCTGCATCTACCGCGACCGCACGCAAGTCACGCAGAGAAGGGGCGGCTTCGGAACCGCTCGGGCAGTGGTGGAGGAAGTGAGGTCATGGGACTGAGCAAGAAGAAGGCCCTGGTCATCGTGCAGGACGAGACCGCGTTCGGAGTCAACGCCCTCGCGCAGGGCAGCGGCGAGTCGGACTCCGACTACACCGCGCGCCTCAGCGCGAACTCGGTGCTCGCGATCGACCCGCAGCCCGAGGAGACGGTGAACATCACCGAGCGCAGGCAGGCGACCGGGACGAAGGGTCAGCGTCCGCAGCCGGTCGGCGCCGGTTCTGGCGGCCTGACGTTCACGACGGACCTGACGGGCGCCGCCGATCCGACGAACTCGCCGCCGGGATGGACGCGCTTGCTGAAGCCGGCTGGCATGCAAGTCAGTGCGGCCACTCGAATTCCGACCGTGCACCAGGGCGGCAGCCCGACCCTGCAGCGCTTCATGCAGGGGGAGCTGATCTACGGCCTCGGAGCCGTCGATGCACAATGGGAGGACGCGCAATGGACCGGATCCGGTTCAGCGCACGGCGACCCAGCTCCGAGCCTGCCAAGCGACACGCTCGACGTCGTCTTCTACCCGGAGAGCGGGACGGTCAACGACGCTGAGGCGATCACGGGTCAGCTGTATGCGCTGCACTCCAGCGTCAGCGACGTGATCGTAGTGCGCATCGACGACGGCATCGACACGTTCCCGAAGTCCGGCTGGCACGTCCGCGTCGACACCGATGGGCTCGGCGACTACGCCTACAACCAGCTGACTGCAGACTTGCCAGTCGCGGTGTGCGTCTACCCGGACCTGCAGACCGGTGGGGCAAACACGAACCTCTACTGCCACGTCTATCAAGGCACGTTCCCGCCGCTTCCTGGCTCGTTCGTCGCTCTGGTCGGCCAGAAGTCGGGAGCCTACGGCAACACCGTGACGACGCCGGTCTCGGTCGGCACGCTCGTGCGGCCGGACTCCGAGCAGCAGATCACGCTCGAC
>JAGQQZ010000387.1 GCA_020425915.1 Planctomycetota bacterium
ACACGGTCGAGCCCGCGTTCGGGCTGCCGGCGCGCTGGATACAGGCGAGCGACAAGGACCAGGCCGAGACCCAGGGCTACACGGTCATCGACGCGCCTTCGGTGCTCGTCACCCACCTGACCGAGGTGCTGAAGAAGGTCGCGGCAGAGCTGCTGTCGCGCGACGACGTCAAGGCGTTGATCGACAACGTCAAGGAAACCTCGCCCGCCGTCGTCGACGAGCTCATCCCGAACATCCTCAACCTCGGCCACGTGCAATCGGTGCTCGCGCGCCTGCTGCGCGAGGGCGTCTCGATCCGCAACCTGCCGGTCATCCTCGAATCGCTGGCCAACGCTGCGAACGAGAGCAAGGACCCGCAGGTCCTGACCGAGAAGGTCCGCGCCGCGATCGCGCGCACGATCGTCGACCCGCTGCTCGACGGCACCGGCACGCTGCACGCGGCGACGATCGAACCGCAGCTCGAGAAGGCGCTGTCGGACGCGATCGTCGGCGGCGAAGGGCTCAACGCTCTGCCGCAGGGCTTCCTGTCGCGCTTCGTCGACGGCACCGCGACCGCGCTCGCGTCGATGGCGAACGACGGCCGCGACCCGATCCTGATCACGCGTTCGACCCTACGTCCGTTCCTCGCCGAAGCCGTCACGAGCGTGATCCCGAACGCGATCGTGCTGAGCTACCAGGAGACGGCGCCGGCCAAGAAGGTCGAGACCTCGTCCCAAGTCACCGTGCCCGCCTGACGCCATGATGTTGAAACGCATCGAAGCGCCGACGCTGCAAGAAGCACTCTCGAAGGTCCAGGCCGAGTGCGGCAAGGACGCATTGCTCGTCGACACCCAGGAGACCCATCGCGGTTTCGTCGTCGTCGCCTCGTCACCGCATGCCAAGATCCCCAAGCGGGTCGAACGCGAGCCGAAGTGGACGAAGGGATTCGCACCGCTCGCGAAGCGCGCGACACGCTTCGGGATCTCGGACAACGTGCTGCGCGCGGTCGAGAAGGCGCTGATCGGCACGCAGGTGCGAGTCGACCGCGTCGACGATCCGGCGTTGCCCCGCGTCGCCGCGAAGGTCATGCAGGCGCTCGTCAAGACCTCGGCGACGCCGTCGGCCCACGTCACCGCGTTCGTCGGTCCGACCGGCGTCGGCAAGACCACGACGCTCGCCAAGATCGCGGCGAACGCGCTGCGCGACGCCGGTGAGTCGGTGGCGATCGTGACGATCGACACGTATCGCATGGCCGCCGTCGAGCAACTCCGCGCGCTGGCCGAAATGCTGGACGTGCCGTTCGAGGTCGCGTTGACGCCGATCGACCTCAAGCGGATCGTCGCCCAGTTCGAGTCGGTCGATCGCGTGCTGATCGACACGACGGGGCGCAGCCCGTTCGACCAACGCGCACTGCACACATTGCGCGCGACGCTCAAGACGTGCAAGCCACACGTCGAGCTCTGCCTCGCGGCGAACTCGCGCCGCAGCGACGCAGCGGCCGTGTACGACGGCTTCCGAACGGTCGGCTGTGATTCGGTCATCCTCACCAAGTGGGACGAGACCCGCACGCCGGGCGAAGCGCTGTCGTTCGCGATCGAACATGCGCTGCCGCTCTCCCATGTCACGTTGGGTCAGGAGATCCCTGACGACATCGTCGCGGCGGACGCCGCAGCTCTGACGGCGAGTGCCCTCGCCGCCGACGAACGCGAACTGGAACATCTGCTGTGACGAACCGACACCAAGCCCACTCGCTGCTCCTGTCCGCCTCCGACACGAAGCCGACCCCGCTGATCGCGGTGTCCGGCGGCAAGGGCGGCGTCGGCAAGACCGTGATCGCGGTCAACCTCGCGCTGCTCGCCGCCCGCGCCGGCCACCGAACGCTGCTCGTCGACCTCGACCCGGGACTCGGCAACGTCGACGTGCACCTGCGGATCGCACCGCGCTTCAGCCTCGAGGACTTGGTCGACGGACGCTGCACGCTCGAACAGGCGATCACGCCGGCGTCCGGCGGCATCCACGTGCTCGCAGCCGAGAACGCATCGACGCGACTCGCCGGCGGCGATCCCGAGTTCTTGCGCCGCACGCTCGACGTCGTCGAGGCCGCGGCCCGCGACTACGACGTCGTGATCTGCGACACCGGCGCCGGCATCGGCCCGGGCGTGCTCGAGACGATCGCGCGCGCCGACGTCGCCCTCGCGATCACGGCGCCCGAGCCGGCCGCGGTGACCGACACCTACTCGTTGTGCAAGGTGCTCCACGCGCGTGGCGTCGAGATGCCGCGCCTCGTCGTCAACCGCGCGCGCAGCCGCGACGACGCGATGCGCACCGCCGGCAAGCTGATCGGTGTGTGCGAGCGGTTCCTCGGTGAGAAGCCGGGCTTCGCCGGGTTCCTGCGCGAGAACCGCGCGGTCGAGAACTCGGCGCTGGCGCAGCGACCGTGTGCGCTGGAAGCGCCGGCGGACGTGATGGAAGACTTGCTGGCTCTGTCGGCGACGGTGCTGTCGGAGACGAAGGTTCCGGGTCGGTCGCAGCGGAAGCGGACGGCGAGTCGGTTGTTGGTGCGGCACGGGTAGCGGTTGTCGGACGTCGGTTGTCGTTGTCGTTGTCGTTGTCGT
>JAGQQZ010000388.1 GCA_020425915.1 Planctomycetota bacterium
ACGCGACGCTGTCGCTCGCGCCGGTCGATCCCGTCCCGTATCCCGCGAACGAGCCGAGCAGTCCGACCTGCATCGCGATCCTGTCGGTCACCGAACCGCTCGCGAATCCCGCAGTCGAGGCCGGGATCTACCGCGTCTGCTTCGCGGTGGATCCCGGCGAGGATCCGCGACCGGGGGCCCTGCCCACGACGACGCTCTCGCTCTACACGGCCGATGGCCGGCGCGTCGCGCCATGGGCCGGCGGCATGTGCACCGTCCTGGGCGACGGCGACGACCCGACGCACGACGCCGGATTCGTAAACGCGCACCTCGCCCGATTCCGCTTCGTCGTCGAGGCCTGGGTCGGGAACTCGTACCGCGATCTGCAATTCGACCTCGGTCTCGAGTTGGCGGAACCGTGGCCGCCGTGATCGGCATCGGTCCGCAGCTCGTTCAGTTCGCGTCGTTCGCCGCGATTCGGATCTCTCCGCTGCCTGCGACGTACACGATTCGGACGATGCCGAAGGAATCGACGAAGATGGACGTCCCGCCGTGGCTCACGTCGGACGCGCTGTCCACCGTGAACGTCCTCCAAGCGCCGGACGCGTTCGTCGCGTACTTCAAGTCCTCGGCCGACTCCGAGACGTAGCTGACGTGGATCGAACCGGCGGCGTCGATCGCGACCGACGACTCCGTTCCCACGTCGCCGTCGTCGTCGATCACACTCGTGACCCATGCGCCGGTCTGATTCGACGCGTACCGAAGAGCCTCGGTCCGGTCGTCGTAGTACGTGAGGTGCACGTGGTCCATCGAATCGACGATCATGGAAATCGACTCGCCGAGGAACGTCCCCGGACCGGGATCGACGACCTCCACCGTCCACGTGCCGGCGACCGGACGCACCGCGTGACGCACCGAGGCGTCGGTCGACTGGAACGCGACGTGCACCGCGCCGGTGGAGTCCTCGGCCAAGGCCGTCGGGAAGGACGATCCCGTGACGGTGCCAGCCGGACCGATGGCCTCGACGATCCAGTCGGGCGGATTCGCCTCCGCGAGCCGCACTTGGTCGTCGTCACGGAAGCTGATCATCGGATTCCCCGAGGAGTGCACGAGGACCGAGACGTTCCTACCCGAGGCCCCGGCCACGGCAGCGGTCTGCCACGAGCCGGACACGTCGTTGGCGTATGCCAAGCCCGACGAACGCGTGCCGAACGCCGCGTGCAACGTGCCGTCCGGTGCGATCGCGAGCCCGCAGTCCGACTCGAGCTGGAACTGGTCCTCGGCGACGATGATGGTTCCGAGTCCGGACGACCAGTGTCGGACCTGCTCGACCCACCCCGTCTGCCCGGACTCGAACGAGTCCATCCGGTAGACGACGTGGAGCACGCCGACGGAATCGAGCACGCACGCCGTCTCGTAGATCCATCCGTAGTGCGACGTCGCGACGACCGCGCGCCAGGACGTCGTGACGCGGGTCTCGATCGGGTCCGACCGGTTCCCACCGGCGTCGACGGCGACGAGTGAGTAGCGGTACTCGGTGAACGGTGCGACCGCGGCGTCATCCCACTCCTGCGTCGTGGTCATGCCGAGCGGCGCGCCGTCCCGAGCGATCTCATAGCCGCGGATCACACCGTCGTCCGCCGCGGCGTCCCACCAGACGTGGATCGAATTCGGCGTTCCTTGGACGAACTCGGCGCGCAAGAAGCTGGGCGCGGACGGCGGCATCGAGTCCGCCGGCGTGTCGACGCACACGGGCGCGCTGTGAGCCGACTCGGCGCCGAAATCGTCGTAGGCCGCGACTTCGAAGCAATAGGTCCGAGCCGGATCCAGGTCGGTGAGCAATGCCTCGTTGGTCCGCACGTCGGCCAAGACGCTGCCCGCCTCGTACACCCGGTAGCCGGCGACCGCCTCTTCGTCGGTGCTCGGCGACCATCGCAGGTCGACGCGCGCCGGGGACAGGACCGTCGCCTCCACGTCCTGTGGCACCGTCGGCGGGGAGTTCACCGGAACGTCCACGCACACCGTGTTCGACTCGGCGACCATGAACAGGCCCATCAACGGGAACCCCGACGACATCGCCCGCACGCGGAAGCAGTGCCTCGACTGCGGAACGACTCCGTGCAGAGTCGCGGAGCGATCCGCGCGATCGGCCTGATACTCGACGACTCCGTCGTGCAGGATCTGGAAGCAACACACGGAGCTGAAGTTCGCGGGGGCAGACCAACCGATCTCGATCGAACTCGGACGGGCGGCCAACACCGTCAGGCTCATCGATTCGATGTCCTGGGACGAGGTGGAAACACCACCGTGGCTGCATGCGGCGAGGAGCAACGCGCTTCCCCATACCAAGACAAGCGAGCGAAGGAACTCCCAGGACCGACTCGGATTGGGTGAGAACATGGGCTTCGACCAGGCATCCAGGAAGGTCCGCGCGAACCTCGCCGGGACAGGAAACCGCCGATCGATGCGATCCGAGGCACGCCTCGCCGTGTCGATCCGGCGCCGATCCTCCCCGGCCCGCCCGACGCGATCGCCGCTGAGGTTTCGTCGCTTTGGCGACCGGCGCGTTCGGAATACGTATGATCCTGTGCCGTGACGGATTCGCCCCCGATCCCCACTCGATACCGACCGCTCGAGACGATCCAGTCCGTGCGCGGGCGGAGCCTCTTGCGCGCGCACGACTCGTTGCTCGAGCGCGAGGTGTTCCTGCAGGTCCCGGCGGCGACCGAGAAGCTCGAACCCGACGAGCTCCAACGCGGGCTGCGCGAGGCGCGGGCGCTCGGCGGCAGCCAACACCCAGGCCTCGTCCGGCTGCTCGACGCTCACGAGACCGAGTTCGGTCCGATCCTCATCTACGAACCGTTCCGTGGTGAGACCCTGGCCGAACGAGTCGGGCGCGACGGGCCGTTGGCACCCGAGGTCGCGAAGCATGTCGTGTCGCAGATCGCCGACGCGCTGCTCGCCGTGCACCGCGCCGGGCTCGTGCACCGCGGTGTGTCGGAACACGCGATCTTCGTCGACCACGACGATCGCGTCACCGTCGACGGTTTCGACTTCGCGAAGCCGATCGATCCAGCCGGACTGACCTCGCTCGGTCTCGATCCGGAGCGCGAAGACTTCGATCCGGACCTGCTGCCGGCCTACCCCGCGCCGGAGCAATGGGCGGGAGCGGCAGCGGATGCGCGCACCGACGTGTTCGCGCTCGGCTGCGTGCTGTACTTCCTCCTGACCGGCGAGGCAGTCAACGCGCGAACTCCCGACGGAGTCACGATCGATGCCGCCGGTCTGCCAACGGATCTGGCGACCGTCGTACGGCGCTGCACGACGCGCCTTCCCAGCCAGCGCTACCCGACCATGTGCGACGTGCACGACGCACTCCAGCCGGCACCCGAAGCCGCTGCCGCTGCCGCTGCCGTGACGACTTCGAAGCGCTCATGGCACGTTCCGGTCGTCGCCGTGATTCTCGTGCTGTGCGGTGCGTGGTTCGGTGTCCAGTCGATGCGCGGAGACACCGAGGCCGAACGCGGCATCAAGCTCCCCGGCCACACCGGCGAGACCGCGGACACCGCCGCGGACCGGCGCGGCGAAGCCGAGCGCGAGACCTACTCCGGCGACTACGCCGAGTCCTACGCATTGCTGATCGGGATCGACTACTCCGATCCGAAGTGCGGCTGGCACGCCTACGAACTCGCGAACGCCGAGCGCGACGTGCAGGCCATCGGAACCGCGCTCGAAGACCTGGGTTGGCCGGCCACGAACGTGGTCCGACTCCTCGGACGTGAGGCGACGCGACAGGGCATCGAGAACGCGCTGCGCGACCTCGAGGCCAAGGTCGCTCGTGACGATCAGGTCGTGATCTACTTCGCCGGACACGGCGTGCGCCACCTGACCTCGTCCGACAGCGGCTGGGCGATACCCGCCGACGCGGGCGCGCAGCCGGCCGACGGCACCGAGGGTGCCGACTGGCTGCACTTCGATCGTTTCGACCGCGTGTTCCGCGAGTTCCAGGCCAAGCACATCCTGATCGCGTTCGACTGCTGCCATGGGGGTGCCGGCATGAGTCGCATGCGCGCCGGCGCCGTCGTCGCGACCCCCGCCAGACTCGCGGCCTACCTGCGGGAACCCGCGCGGATCATGTTCGCGAGTTCGCGCGCCAACGAGGCCGCGCT
>JAGQQZ010000389.1 GCA_020425915.1 Planctomycetota bacterium
CGCTCCGATGGTGTCCGAACAGGAGTCCCGGCACGTGCACCGATAGCCCGAGCACGACGAGCAGCAGGACGGCGAGGATCCCCTCGCGTCTCCCGGTTCCGAACAGACTCACCTGGCGCGTTCTCCCGCAGCGCCGCGTCCGGCGCCGTCACATCGAAGTTTCGACGCGGTGCAATCGACGCCTTGAGGCAATGTAGATCGCGGCGGCCAGCATCGCGCCGCCGATCGACAGGGCGGTGAGGCTCAGCCCGAGCGCGAGCCCGGGCGGACTGTAGCGAAAGCGGACTTCCGTGCCGCGACTGTCGATCGGCACGACACGCATGAACAGGTTGCCGCGAACGACCTCGAGCTCGGATCCGTTCGACGTGCACTCCCATCCGTCGAGGCAGGCGTCGGCGAGGACCAGGTAGCCGGGCGGACCGGGGTCGACCGCGAGCACGACGTCGTCCGGATCGTCGCGAAGGAAATGGACGGCGCGCACGGCCGTGTCGTCGGTCTCACCGACTCTCTCGATTCGAGCCACGTCGTCCGCGGTCATCAGGACTTCCCGGCGCGGAGCGAAGTCCGATGCGAGCAATCGGGCGACGACCGCGTCGTCGTCGGCACACACGGTGAGGTCGTGGACGACGAAGGCGCGCGGCAACGCACCGTCGCGCTCGTAGACGAAGAACTCACGACCGTCGCGCGCGAGTCGTGGACCGACCCGGCGCCCAGCGTGCTCGAGCGGTTCGGTCGAAAGCACGAATCGCAGGCCGACGAGGTCGAAGAACGGCAGCCGCAAGCGTTCGTCGTCGGGCAACGAGCGCGGCCAGACCTCGCGCGTCATCTGGCCGGGTCCGTACAACGCCCGGAACGGTCGATGCGACCACGGATCGACGAACGCGTAGGCATTCAGATCGCGGATCCGTTCCGGGAACAGCAGGCCGGACGGGAGCGCGAGGGCATCGGGAGGTGGCGATTGCGTCGTCCCGCGGGCGACCGTGATCCCCCCGGTCTCGACCGCGAGCGCGTTCTGCTCGCGCAGGTACGACTGGATCGGTGTGTCGACCGAGACCGGCATGGTGCGGTCGAAGTTCGAATGTCGGGCGCACTCGACCGACTCCGCGAAGGACAGCGCCAGGACCAACAGCGCGAGACCGCGCGCACGCCAGGTCGAGCGGCGAGCGAACGTGCCGAACGCCAGGAGAACGGCGCTCCCGACCGCGAAGTGGATCGCGATCCTGCCGAGGTTGTCGGCGAAGCGTTCGAGTCCGTTGCGGATGTTCTCGGCGCCGAGGTAGGCGGTGGCCGCCGCCGTGGGATCGTCGCCGGGCAGGAGATGCGCGTAGTTCTCCGCGACCGAAGCCGCGATGTTCCACTGACCGACGAGCGGCGCCGCGATCGCCGCAGCGAGCGCGATCGCGAACCCGCACACGCTGACACGTGTCACGATCCGGCGAACGTCACGGCGCAGGCATGCGTCGAAGCCGATCGCCGCGAGGGTCAGGATCGCGACCGGGATCGGTCCGATGAACCGGCTCGGGGTCTTCAGCACACCGGGGAGTTCGTAGAACGACTCGAGCCAGTGCGGCGCCGATGCGAGGAGTCCGAACAGTCCGATCGCGACCAGCATGACGGCACGCGGCCGCGCCGGACGGGTGAACGCGCCGACCGCCGCGAGCAGCAGCGGCAGGACTCCGATGAAGACCGTGTACTCGGTGAAGTTGTAGGTCGGCGGGAACACCGGGAATCCGGCGCCCTGCCCGAGGCTCGGCACGTCCACCCAATTGCTGCGCGAGAACCACGCGTACACGAGCGGGGCGGACTCGTACGGAGGACCGCCCGCGCCAGGGTTCGGCTCGCCGAAGATCGTTGGCGAGAGTAGTCCGAGCCAGCCGATCGGATCGAATCCGTAGGCCGCGATGGCGTTCGCCGCCGGGGTCAGATCCCGGCTCGATTCCGGGTAGTACTCGAGCATCGGCAACAACTGCGCAGCCGCCCCGCAGAGACCGATCGTGGTGCCGAGCATGATCCAGCCCGCGATCCTCAGCCCCGCGCGAATCCCGGCGCGCCGCCACTCCCGGAGCGCGAGGGAGAGGCCGTAGAGCGCCGCGAACGCGGTCGCCGCGAACGCGAACGGCGGGAAACCCGCGAGCCACGTCATCGCGACGCAGAAGCTCAGCCCCAACAACGCCGGGATGCGCTCGTAGCCCGCGGTTCGTTCGATGCGCAGGAACGCCAGCAGGATCCCGGGCAGCCAGATCAGCGCGTTCATCCGCATGTAGAAGTGCGCGTTCGCCGACAACGTGCCGCACGCGGCGAACGCGAGCCCGCCGAACAGCGCGGTCAGCGCGCTCAGCTGACAGGCTCGCAGGAACGCGAACATCAGGATCCCGGCGATCGAGTAGCCGATCCACGCACCGAGCGCGAGGCCCCGCGCTGGTTCGGGGGACAGCAGCAACCCCCAGTTCGGCGGGTAGACCATGCCGGCGAGCGCGTTGCCGAACAGCGGTCCGCCGAAGCGGGCGTACGGATTCCATCCGGGGAAGCGCCCCTCGCGGATCTCCTGGTGGGCGAGTTCGAGCTCCGGCACGACCAGCAGTGGGATCTCGGTGACATCGAGGTTGGCGGGCGCGGATTCCACGACGGTCAGGTCGGCAGGTTCCGCCGCGATCGACGCGGGCGGGAACATCGCCGGATCGAACGGCAGGAACACGCGATCGCCGAACAGCGACGGCGCGAGGAGCGTCAGCGGAGCGAGCACGAGGATCGCGATCGCCGCGAGGTTCGCGAGCCGTTCGGCGGGGCGGGTCGACGTCACGCCGACCGATTGTTTCGAAACTCACGCCGCGGACCAGCGTGAAGTGCCGCACTTCCGTATCGCGCAGCGCATCGAGTAGCTCGTGGCCGATCGAGCGGCGGGTTCAGCGCGGCGGCGGGGCCCGGCCCGGAGTCGGTTCGGGCACGTCCACCTCGCCTCCGCGGCGCCTCGGGGGCGGTACGGGATCCTCGCCCGACTTGCAGAACGGTTGGCAGCGGAGCAGGCGCTTCAACGTCAGCCAGGCGCCGCGGAGCGCACCGTGCCCGCGCAGCGCCTCGATCGCGTACGCCGAGCAAGTGGGATGGAATCGGCAGGTCGGTGGCTTCAGCGGCGAGAGGAACTTGCGGTAGAAGGCGACGAGCGCGATCAGGACGTGTTTCATCGACGTCCCCGGCGGCGGCGCCCCTTGCCGGCGGCGATCTTGGCGACGAGCTCGCGGAGGTCACGCCGGACGTCCTCGAGTGCGAACTTCTCCGGCGACGGACGCGGGATCAGGATCAGGTCGAACCGGCCCGGCAGGCTGGGTCGCTCGAGTCGGAACGCCTCGCGCAGGATGCGCTTGATCTTGTTGCGGCGCACGGCGGGGCCGTGTTCCTTCGACACCGAGACTCCGACCCGATGGCCCGGGTTCCGGCGCGCGAAGGCGACGACGGTGATGGCGGCCCCGCCCGCCCGAGCGCCGCGCCCGTACACACGGCGGAACTCGGAGGCACGACGCAGCCGCGCCAGACGCGGCAGGCCGAAGCCCTCGATCGGGTCAGTGCCCGTGGTCGGCCTCGACCGGTTGGAGCTTCGTGAACTCGAACGCTCGCTTGACCTTCGCATCGGAGAGGTCGCGGTTGGGGAACATCAAGAACTTGCCGTAGTCCTTGCGCGCTTCGGCGACGTGTCCGAGCTGCTCGTGGACCCAAGCCCGGTTGTAGTAGTCGGTGGCGCGAGTCGGGTCGATGCGCAGCAACGCGTCGAGATGCGCGAGCGCCGCGGCGTAGTCGCCGTTCGACGAGTGCATCCTCGCCATGAGACTGCGGGTGCGAATCTCGTCGTCGACGAGGCGGCGCAGTCGCAGCCGCAGCTCGTGCTCGACCCCGACGTCCATGGTCTGGTCGATCCGGATCGACAGGTTGCGCTGGTCGGCGAGATTGTACTCGAGGCTGCGGAGACCGTGCTCGACCGCGGTCTCGTAGTCGTCGCGCGCCCACGCGATCTCCAGGAGGTTGCGGTGCGCCTCGCGCGGGTTCATCTCGCTCGCGAGCATCTGGTCGAACGCGCGCTCGGCGCGCTCCAGATGGTGCCGCGCTCGATCCTGGTGTTCGCGCACACGCGCGCGACGCATCTCGACGGCGTGCTCGGGGAGTTTGGCCTCCTCGATCTCGCGTTCGAGCACGCGGGCGCTGTCGAGGTGCCGTTGCGCGAGGCGCGTCTGGGTCGTTCCCAGTCCGAGGAGCACGGGCTCGCCATGGTCGGATGGCGAACGCAGTTCGTAGAGGTCGTCGAACAGCTTCTCGCAGACCGCGAGGTACTCGGGCCGCTCCGGCACCTGTTGGAGGTAGCACCAGGCCTGGATCGAGCGGAGCTTGTAGTCCTTCGGCGCGATCTCGAGGCCGCGGTCGACGAACTCGAGTGCGCGACCGTAGCGCTCCGTGTCGTAGAACAGCGTCGCCGACTCCTTGATGAAGTTCAGGCGCTCCTGTTCCTCGTCGGTCAGGCCGAACATCGAGCAGGCCGAGAGGACGGAAACGAGCAACAACGGCGTCGCGCGGGCAGTCGCAGGGGTCATCGCATCTCCAGGCTGGAGGGCTTCGCGGTCCGGCAGAGTCCGGGGCTGCCGCGGGCGTGTCAAGCCTCGGCAGCTTCGGCTACGGATCCTCGCCGTAGCGCTCGAACAGTCGCGCCGCCTCGGCGCGGTGCTCCGCGGCCTTGTCGAGGGCCCCGGTGAGTTCGCGGGCCTCGGCCGCGAGTTCCAAGGTGCCGGCGAGATCGCGCTGCAACAGCGGGTCGTGGGGTTCTCGGCGCGTCAGGGCTCGTCGACGCGTCAGCGCGGACTCGACCGCCTGGACGGCGTCGTCGCCACGGCCCAGCGCGAGGTAGAGCTCGACGAGCTGCTCGTGTGCTTCGGCTTCGTGTCCGTACCAGATCTCCGGCGTTCTCGA
>JAGQQZ010000390.1 GCA_020425915.1 Planctomycetota bacterium
CAAGATCGGTGAAGCGAAGAGCGAACACGGGGACACGCCGGTGCAGGACGCGGAGCGTGAGCGTGGCGTCGTCGACGCCTGGCGTCGTGAGGCGGAGGCGCTCGGGTTGTCGCCGTACTTCGTGAGTCGGATCCTGCGCGAGGTCCTGCACTACTCGCACCGTGGACAGGAGAAGTTCCGTCGGGACGGCGAAGCGCCGTCGGCCGCTCGCGTCGGATTCCAGGGCGTGTCCGGCGCGTACAGCGAGTCCGCGGTCGAGAAACTGTTCACCACGCGCGGCGACACCGGTGCACGGCCGCAGGGCTACCCGACGTTCTCGGCGTGCGTGCACGCGCTCGAGCGCGGCGAACTCGACTACGTCCTGCTGCCGGTCGAGAACTCGATCTGCGGCAGCGTGCAAGAGGTCGTGCAGCTCCTGACCTCGCGCAAGCTCGTCGTCGTCGACGAGGAGGTGTGCACGATCGACCACTGCCTCGCCGGGTCGAAGGGCAGTTCGCTGGCCGCGATCCGCACGGTCCGGTCGCACCCGATCGCGCTGCTCCAGTGTCAGCGCGCGCTCGACGAGCTCGATGCCGTGGAGACCGAGACCTGGTTCGATACGTCGGCCGCCGCGGAGTCGGTGGCGTCGAAGGACGACCCGAGCGTCGCGGCGATCTGCTCGTCCGAGGCCGCGGAACGCGCCGGCCTCGAGATCCTGAAGCGAGACCTCGCCGACCACGACTCGAATCAGACGCGTTTCCTGCTGCTCGCGACCAAGCCTGACACGGTCGAGATCAACGGTCAGCCGATGAAGACCTCGCTCGTGTTCGAGGCGCAGCACCGACACGGCGCGCTGCTCGAGTGCCTGCAGGTCTTCGAGGACCACGACGTGAACCTGACGCGGCTCGAGAGCCGGCCCGTCCCCGACAAGCCGTGGGAGTACATGTTCCTCGTCGACTTCGAGGGGCACCCCGACGAGCCGGAGGTCGGACGCGCGCTCAACGAACTGCAGCGGGTGACCGGACACGTTCGCGTGCTCGGCAGCTACCCGAATCGGTCGACTGCTCCGGTGCCGCCGCC
Source organism: Planctomycetota bacterium (assembly GCA_020425915.1). Taxonomy (GTDB): domain Bacteria; phylum Planctomycetota; class UBA1135; order UBA1135; family UBA2386; genus JAGQQZ01. The sequence goes on from JAGQQZ010000390.1 coordinate 1,060, forward strand.
GCGACCGCGACCCGCCCGTTCGGCGACGACCAAGTCGACGACTCCGCCGCGCACGATCGTCGACCCGAAGCTCCCGCTGTCGAGTCACGGTGAGAAGCACCGCACGAGCGTCGTCAGCGTCAAGGACGTTCGAATCGGGGCCGACACGTTCACGCTGATCTCCGGTCCGTGTGCGATCGAGAACGAGGCGCAGGTGCGCGCGGCGGCGACCATGGTGCACAAGCACGGCGCGGCGATCCTGCGCGGCGGAGCGTTCAAGCCGCGCAGTTCACCGTACTCGTTCCAGGGGCTCGGGCTGCCCGGGCTCGACATGCTGGTCGAAGCCGGCAAGACCCACGGCATGCCGGTGGTGACCGAGGTGCTGCGGATCGAGGATCTCGCCGGGATCGTCGAACGCGCCGACATGCTGCAGGTCGGTGCGCGCAACATGCAGAACTTCGCGTTGCTGCGCGCGATCGGACAGACCAAGCTCCCCGTGCTCCTGAAGCGCGGGATGAGCGCGACGATCGAGGAGTTGCTGCAGGCGGCCGAGTACGTCATGGCGGGGGGCAATCACCGGGTCGTCCTGTGCGAGCGCGGGATCCGCACGTTCGAGACCGCGACTCGCGCGACGCTCGACGTCAGCGCGATTCCGGTGCTGAAGCAGAGAACGCACCTCCCGGTCATCGTCGACCCGTCGCACGCAGCGGGCGTGCGGGACCTGGTCGTGCCGCTCGCGCTGGCCTCCGCCGCCGCGGGTGCCGACGGCATCATCGTCGAGGCGCACCCGAACCCGGCGGAAGCGCTGTGCGACAAGGATCAGGCGTTGACCGACGAGTTGCTCGGCGAGCTCGTGCGTGGCCTCGACCCGATCGTGACGGCGGCCGGCAGGACCTGGTCCTGACGGCCGCGCGGCCGCTCAGAGGAGCTTCCGCAGCACGGTCTGGAGGATGCCGCCGTTGCGGTAGTAGTCGATCTCGACCGGAGTGTCGATCCGGCAGACGACTTCGCACGTGCGCGTCGATCCGTTCGATTCGATCTCGAGCGTCAGGGTCGCGCGCGGCTTCAGTCCGTCGTCGAGCTGGATCCGGAACGTCTCGTCGCCGGTGATCCCGAGTGATTCGGCGGTCTCCCCGTCCTTGAACTGGAGCGGGAGCACGCCCATGCCGACGAGGTTGCTGCGGTGGATCCGCTCGTAGCTCTCGGCGAGCACGAACCGGACGCCGAGCAGCAGCGTTCCCTTCGCGGCCCAGTCGCGGCTCGAACCCGTGCCGTATTCCTTGCCGGCGAGCACCATGAGCGGAGTGCGCTCGGCCTTGTAGCGCTCGGCCGCGTCGAACACCGACATCTGCTCGCCCGACGGAACGTGGCGTGTGATCCCGCCCTCGGTCCCGGGTGCCATCTGGTTGCGCAGTCGGATGTTCGCGAACGTCCCTCGCGTCATGACGCGGTCGTTCCCGCGGCGCGAGCCGTAGCTGTTGAAGTCCTTCGGCTCGACGCCGTGGCTCTGCAGATACGCACCCGCCGGGCTGTCCGCCTTGATCGACCCGGCGGGGGAGATGTGGTCCGTCGTCGTCGAGTCGCCGACCTTGACGAGGCACCGCGCACCTTCGATCGAGTGGATCGCGCCGGGCTCGCGCTGCATGCCGGCGAAGAAGGGTGGGTGCTGGATGTACGTGCTCTCGTCGGAGAACGAGTAGAGCTCACTCGCGTCGATCGCGATGTCCTGCCATGCCTGGGGGCCGGTCATGTCGGCGTACCGTTCGCGGAACATCTCCGGGCTCAGGCAGCTCGCGACCGTGTCGCGCACTTCCTTGGTCGTCGGCCAGATGTCCTTCAGGAACACATCGTTGCCGGCGCCGTCCTGACCGATCGGTTCGGTCGTCAGGTCGCGGTCGACCGTTCCGGCGATCGCGTAGGCGACGACGAGTGGCGGCGAGGCGAGGTAGTTGGCGCGCACGTCGGGGCTGACGCGCCCCTCGAAGTTGCGGTTGCCGCTCAGCACCGAGGCGGCGACGAGGTCGGCGCCGCGGACCGCCGCGGCGACAGGGTCGGGCAGGGGGCCGGAATTCCCGATGCAGGTCGTGCAACCGTAGCCGACCGTCTGGAAGCCGAGCGAGTCGAGCGCGTCGGAAAGACCCGCTCGGTCGAGGTAGTCGGTGACCACTCGGGAGCCAGGCGCGAGACTGGTCTTGACCCAGGGTGCGACTTTCAGGCCCTTCGCGATCGCCTTCTTGGCGACGAGTCCGGCGGCGACGAGGACGTCCGGGTTCGACGTATTCGTGCACGACGTGATCGCGGCGATCACCACCGCGCCATGCCCGATGTCGTGCGATGCGCCGTTCGAGACCGTGCCCGTCTGCTCGACGGCCTTGCCGTCCAGCGCGA
>JAGQQZ010000030.1 GCA_020425915.1 Planctomycetota bacterium
CCCGCAAGGGTGTCGAGCGGATCATCCGCTACGCCTTCGAGACCGCGAAGAAGCGCGGCCCGAAGCCGAGCGCCGACAAGCCGCAGGTGACGCTGATCGACAAGGCCAACGCGGTGCGCGCCCAGGACATCTGGACCCGCGTGTTCGCCGCGGTCGCGGCCGAGTATCCGGACATCGCGACCGACCACGCCTACATCGACGCCGCCTGCATGTGGATGGTGAAGAACCCCGAGTGGTTCGACGTCGCGGTCAGCCCGAACCTGTTCGGCGACATCATCACCGACCTCGGCGCGATGATCCAAGGCGGCATGGGCATCGCCGCGTCGGGCAACATCCACCCCGGCAAGGTCTCGATGTTCGAGCCGATCCACGGCTCGGCACCGAAGTACCGCGGCCAGAACAAGGCGAACCCACTCACCACGATCATGGCCGTGTCGATGATGCTCGACCACCTCGGTGAGGGTGAGGCCTCCCGCGCGGTCGAAGGCGCCGTTGCATCGTTGCTGCGCAGCGGCCGCATCAAGAGCCTGCAGGCCGGTGCGCACGCGACCGACGAGCTCGGCAAGCTCGTCGAGGCCGAAGTGCGGGCGGGCGTCACGTCGTGAGCCCGTCGGCCGCGCGTCGCTCGTCGCAGCGTCGCGTTGCTCTCGTCGCTCTCTTCCTGCTGGGCGGGTGCAGTCCGTCGTACGAGGATCTGCCCGAATCCAGCCTGTCGCCGTTCCTCGGCGTCGGCACCGAGCATCGCCAGGTCGGTGGTGCGACGCGCGAAGTCGGGCAGCTCTCGGTCGAGTTCGTCCACTACGTCGACGCGTCGGGCCAGCGCGTCGACCTGTTCACCTCGCTCGCGTTCGCCGACCCGGGCTTCTACGCCGACCTGCGGGAACGCGTCGCGCAGGTCGAGACCGTGTTCGTCCACGACCGTGCGCCGGATCACGTGCGCGCGAAGCCGCATCTGCTCCGCTACTTCGATGCCGAGGCGCGGGTCGAAGCCGAGTACCTCGGCCTCGCGACCGAGCAGGACGAACTCTCGGGCTTGTTCGCCGCACACCCGAACCTCGCCGTGCGCGACCCCAAGCTGGCGAGCGTCACGGAAGCCGAACTGTGGTCGACGTTCCAGAGCGCTGCGCCGCTCACGATGAGATTCCCGAAGTTCCCGCCCGGCGACCCGAACGCCGCGCCGGAACTCGATGCGGCCAAGTTGCTCGGCGCCGAGACGCCGAAGGCGAGCAGCGGGGACTGGCAGACGGAGAACGCCGACGAGCTGCGGCGCCGCCGATTGGCGTCGGCCATGGCGGTGCGCGAGATGTCGAACTCGCTGGCTCGAGATCGCGCCTACTTCGCGGCCGACGAGGCGCGGATGGAGGTGATGGTCGGCGACGCGCTCGCTCGCGGGGTGGACCACGTCGCGATCGTCGCGCGGGCACCATGGATGTACGGGTTCGAGCAGGTGCTGGAGCAGCGGCTCGGGTTCCGGCGGCGCAGCGCGGAGTGGGTGACAGCGTGGAAGATCGAGTGAGCTGAAGGCTCACCGGTGGCTCGGCCCGCATCCGATCGGCGTTGGGCCTACACTGCGGAGCATGCTCCGTAACACGCCTTCGATCTCTCTCGTCGCTACGGTCGTGTCGCTCTCGTGGGCCTCGGCCGTGCCCTCGCAGAATCCTCCGATCGCGCCTCCCATCGAAGCGTCGGTGTCCGTCGACACTTGGGACGAACTGGCGACGATCAAGGGGAACACCTACGTCAAGTCGGTGTTCGTTCGTGAGCCCGATCGTCGGGGGATGGTGGTCTTCATCCCGAACGAAGAGCTGCCCGTGTGGGCGACCGCGTCGCCGCCCTCCACCCCGCCACAAGTCGGTTCCGCTTGGAGTGTCGACGTTCCCGGGCTGTGCCAGACCGACAGCAGTGGGACCGGCAAGTGGGTCTATCGTTGGACCGGGCCCGTGGAACTCCGTCGATTGGGCGTGTCGTACAACTTCCAGGCTGGCGGCGCCCCCGATCCGCGCGACGAGCGCGACGCATTCACCCGACTCGCATGGTTGGCCAGCGTGATGACGGAGGCATCGCAGGAGGAAGATCCCGCCGTGTTCGACGAGATCTACGTCGGACCCGGACGCTACAACGGCAACCTCGGCCTCCGCGTGAGTGCTCCCTTGCGGGTGATCGGAGCCGGTCGCGACCGGACCGTGTTCGTGGGCAACGGCGTCGCGAGTCACCAAGTGTTCGGCCTCGACTCCGAGTTGACGCTCGAGCATCTGAGCGTCGTGGACCAGGGCAGATTGGTCTATCTCAATCCGGACCAGCGCGACGGACTCGACATCCGGTTGACGATGCGCGACGTGGGTTACACGTGTGACACCCCGGGTATCGCGGGGATCAGTTCACGACCGTCGGGTCCGTTCGAGAACACGAGCTTCCGCCTGGAGATGTCCGACTGCCGCTTCCGTGTGTCGCCGGAGATGGCGCACGTCGACGCTCGGCTCGGCATGACGGGCTTCATCCGCTCCAGCTCGTTCGACGGCGGTCGGTTCGGGATCAAGGCGATCCCCTCGGGCAATCCCGGCGGCGTGAGCGGGCCCGCCAACCGCTACTTCCCGGACTTCCGCGTCAGCGATTGCGAGTTCGGGATGCTCACGTTCAAGCTTCCCGGTGACTCGTACCATCTCCAGGTCGCGGGGGAGCGATGGGTGATCTCGGGATGCCGATTCGGTCCCGTCAGTGGCTCCGGGAACGGGCTCTCGGGTTCGTCCGGATCCGCCGGGAACATCTACAGCAACCTCCGGGACTCGCACATCATCGGTTGCACGTTCGCGAGCAACGGAACCTACGCGTTGTTCTTCAAGGGCTCCGCGCGGCCTGGGTCGGTCAACCCGATTCCCACCAACGGGGACGGTTGGGGCAACACCGTGATCGGCTGCACCTTCGAAGGGGGCTCCACTCCGGACACGTCGAACACGCTGCAGATCGCTCAGGTGTTCATGAACGTGCGTGAGCAGCGATTCATCGGGTGTTCGTTCCGCGACTACGATCGCTACGCGATGATCCTGAACCAACAGGGACTGGCCGGCGTGGCGGATGGCGGGAACATCCTGATCGAGGGGTGCGACTTCTCGTCGTCGAATTCCTCGAGTGCGATCCTGTTCCGCAAGGGAGGACAGGCGATCCGCGTCCTCCAGAGCACCTTCGCCAACATCGATGGCCCGCCCGACAACACGCGGCAAGGCGTGTTGGTCTTCGAGCCGGTCGCTGGAGTGCCATCGGACTTCGACGACGTCGCGATCGAAGGATGCATGTTCCGCGACAACGCATACGCCGCGATCTACTTCTACAGCAGCAGCGCGACGTTCCACCGGCTCCGTTTCCGTGGCAACGTCGTCGTCCATCCGGCTGCGAACCACGTGCTCATCGGCGCCAACGTCGCGTTCCACGACCTCGTTCTCGAGGACAACTACATCGACGTGCCCATCACAGGATGGACGTCGCTTCCGTACGGATCGGTCGGGAGCAGCGTGAACAACACCTGGGTCACGGGGCAGCCACCCGTGGCGATCCGGGGAGCCCAGCGTGGCACCGTGGTCGAGAACGATCTCATGCTCGCGGCGAACGACTTCGTCGTGGTCGGTCCGAAGGTGCCGATGAAGCGGCTCGCGAGCAGCGGCGGCAACGTCCTGGTCCGCATGGACGCCGGGTCGTTCGACGGGCAGCGCGTCACGCTGCTCGGGGCATCGACCGTGGACAGCGTGACGGTTCAGAACACCGGCTTCGCGGCGCTGGGTGCGGACCGGTTGCTAGAGGAGAACGACAGCCTCGATCTCGTCTGGAACGCCGCGACTCAGGTCTGGTGCCAGTTGGCGCACCACGACAACTGACCGCTCAGCCGACCGCTGGACCCGGCCCCGCGGCCAGCGCCGCCGGGTCCAGCTCCTCGACGATCGCGAGCATGTCGTGAACCGTCACGATCCCGAGCAGCTTGTCGTGGTTGTCGACGACCGGCAGGCAGCTCCGCTTGCCCGCGCGCATCATCCGCGCGGCGGCCTGGACGGTCGCCTTCGCGTCGATGCACACGGGCTCGCTCATGATGTCCTGCACCTGCAGCTTCGCGAGTTGCTGCTTGGCGTCGAACACTTCGGCCGGGTTGCCGAGCCGCGGGGTCGAGGCGCGGAGCATGTCGGACAGCGTGACGATCCCGACGACGCGCTGATCGTCGTCGACGACCGGGATGTGGCGGACCTCGGCCCATTCCATCAGGTCCTCGGCGATCAACAGCTTCCGGTCCGGCTGCAGGGTGAAGACCTGTTCGGTCATGACGTCTTGCACGAGCATGTTGGGAATCCTCCTTGTCAGGGGTTTCTTCGGCTCGTGGCCTCGGGTCGCTGGACCCGGGTCGGAGACCTCTCGGGAACGAGCCGTGGCCCCGCTAGGATGGCGGCGTGAGCACCGGCCAGGAACTGCGTCGTCGATCCGACGGTTTCCGTGAGCGCGGGCACCAGGTCACCCGGCTCGAGGCTTTCGTCGACGCGTCGTTCGCGTTCGCGCTGACGCTCCTGGTGATCAGCGAGGACGTGCCGAAATCGGTCGACGCTCTGGCCGCGAGCCTGCTCGCCGTGCCCGGACTCCTGTGCAGCTTCGCGCTGATCGCGATGTTCTGGTTCGCGCACAACACCTGGAGTCGGCGCTACGGGCTCGACGACATGGGGAGCATCGTGTGGAGCCTGGCGCTCGTGTTCCTCGTGATGGTCTACGTCTATCCGCTCCGGATGCTGTTCGGGTCGCTGTTCGGCTGGCTCACGTCCGTGACGCTGCCCCGCGAGTTGCTGACCGACGAGCAGTGGCGCGCGGTGTGGGGGTACGAGGTCCACGGCTACGCCGACATCCGGACGATGTTCGTCGTCTACGGGATCGCCTGGTCGACCGCCGGTCTCGTGATCGCGCAGTTGTATCGACGTGCGTGGAGGTCGCGGTCGGTGATCGGGTTGGACTTCGAGGAGGAGGTTTCGACGCGAGCGGAGATCGCGCGCTGGTTGGTCGTGCCTGCGACCGGCATCGTCTCCGTCGCGGTCGCGCTCGCGATGCCTTCGGATCCGTCAGGCATCCCCGAGGCGCTCACTGGCGCGCCGGGGTTCGTCTACTTCGGAATGTTCGCCACGCACCCGGTCACGGTCTGGGCGGCCAAGCGCGCCCGCGTTCGCTACGCGTCCGAGGCCTGAGTCGATCGCGTGTCGACGATCTCCTCGGCCCGACGTGGTTCCGCGTTCGACGCGGGATCGGACTCGAGGTCCGGCAGGACGGGGAGCATCGGCGGATCGGTCAACGTGACCCACCTGCGTTGGGCCGCGGCATCAGGCATCGGGTTCTCTCGTGACATGTGCGTGTGCGGATCGGGTTTCCCGAAGTCGGTGCACCTCGCACCGCGTCGGTGTCTCGCGCTCGGCTTGACCGAGACGAACGAAGGCCCGACGCTGTCACGCGCTGATGCAGCACCGACCCTCCGAAGATCGCACGGCGCAGATCCTGCGCGCGGTGACGTTCCTCGCGCCCGGAATCCCGCGCGAGTTCTTCGATTCGCTGCTCCGGATCCTCTCCGACACGCTGTCGTGTGGTGTCGCGCTCGCGGCCGAGACCAGGAGTTCGGGTCCGATGCGGCCCGAGGAAGATCTGTTCCGCGACGGGCACGCCGACATCGGCTTCGTTTGCTCGCCGTCGTACGTCTGGTTGCGGAGCCAGCCCGAACCCTCCATCGACCTCGTGCCGGTCGGGTTCGTGTTCCGCGATCCGCGGCACGATGGCGATCCGGTCTACTACTCGGAAGCGGTCGTGCGCGCGGACTCGAGCGCGCAACGGTTCGCCGACCTCGAGCAGCGGGTCTGGGGTTACAACGACGACAGCTCGCTCTCGGGCTATTACGCGACGCTCGAACGGCTGGCGAGCGCGGGACGCGGCCCCGATTACTTCGAACGGTGGGTGCGGACCGGTTCCCACGGAGCTTCTCTCCGAGCGATCGTCGCCGGTGAGATCGACGGTGCGGCGATCGACTCGATCGCGCTGGCCAATTGGGGGCGAGCCAACCCCGAGCTGCGGCGAAGCCTGCGCGTCGTCGAGTCGTGGGGTCCGTTCCCGATCCAGCCCGTCGTCGCCCGAGCGGCCCTGAACGACGATCACAAGCGCGCCATCGCGCTCGCGCTGCTGCAGATCGACGCCGCGACGTCCGGGCTCGCGGCGTACGGATTTGACGGCTGCGTCCCGACCGACGACTCTCACTACGACTCACAGCGGCGCGCGCTCGAGGCGCTGCGATGTCGCGGGAAGTAGCCGACCGATGACGACGACCGAATCGATCCTCTGCGCCGTAGCCCTCCGTACCCGGTTCGACGACGTGCGGCGTACGTCGCTCGATCTCGTCGCACCGCTCGCGCGCGAGGACATGGTCGTGCAGTCGATGCCCGACGTCAGTCCGACGAAGTGGCATCTCGCGCACACGAGCTGGTTCTTCGAGACGTTCGTGTTGGCGAATGCGCTCGATGGGTACGCGGCGTTCGACCCACGATTCGCCGACCTGTTCAACTCGTACTACCAGGGCGTCGGCGAGCCGTTCTCCCGCGAACGCCGTGGCCTGCTGACGCGGCCGACGGTCGACGAAGTGCTCGCGTACCGCGCACACGTCGACGCGGCGATGCACCGGCTGTTCGAGACCGCGGACGAGCGCACGCTCGCGGAGGTCGGTCCCGCGATCGAGGTCGGTCTGCACCACGAGCAGCAACACCAGGAGCTGATGCTCATGGACGTCAAGCACGTGCTCGCCGAGAACCCGATGCGCCCGGCGTACGATCGAGCCGTCGACCTCGCTTGTTCCGACGAGGTGCGCGCCGAGTGGTTCGACTTCGACGGCGGCGACGTCGAGATCGGTGCCGCGGCCGGGTTCGCGTTCGACAACGAGCGCCCGCGCCATCAGGTGCTCGTGCAGCCGTTCGAGCTGAGCTCCCGGCTCGTCACCGTGGGCGAGTTCCGCGACTTCCTCGAGGACGGCGGCTACGAGCGCCCGGAGTTCTGGCTGGCCGACGGTTGGGCCCTCGCCAAGCAGGAACGATGGAACGCGCCGCTCTACTGGGAGCGTGACGGCGGGACCTGGCTCCATGCGACGCTGCGCGGCTGGCGCGAGATCCGACCCGAGGAGCCGGTCTGCCACGTCAGCTATTACGAGGCCGACGCGTTTGCGCGTTGGGCCGGATGCCGACTGCCGACCGAACAGGAGTGGGAACTCGCCGCCGCCGGAGCGACGGTCGAGGGCGGGTTCCTCGAGTCGGGGGCGCTCCATCCCCGCGGCGTCGCGGAGCTCGGCGATCGGCCGGCGCAGCTGTTCGGTGACGTGTGGGAGTGGACGAGCAGCCCGTACACCGCCTACCCGGGATTCGAACCGTTCGCCGGCGACATGGGCGAGTACAACGGCAAGTTCATGATCAACCAGTTCGTGTTGCGCGGCGGGTCGTGCGTGACACCGCGTGACCACGTGCGCGCGACCTATCGGAACTTCTACTACCCGCACCAGCGCTGGATGTTCGCGGGGCTGCGGCTGGCGCGTTAGCCTCTCGTCATGCCGACGAAGGCGCCCGACCCCGTACGCCTCGAAGTCTTCCACCACCTGCTCGCCGCGGTCTGCGAGGAGAGCGGTGCGCTGCTGCAGCGCAGCGCCATCAGTCCGAACATTCGCGAGCGGCTCGATTTCAGCTACGCGTTGTTCGACGACTCCGCGCGGCTGATCGCGCAGGCGGCCCACATCCCCGTGCATCTCGGCAGTGCCGCCGACTCGGTGCACGCCGCGCGGGCTGCGTTCTCGTTCGAACCCGGCGACGTCGCGGTACTCAACGATCCGTACGCCGGTGGAACCCACCTGCCCGACATCACGATGGTGCGGCCGGTGTTCCTCGGTTCCGCGAACGAGCCGGCCTTCTTCCTGGCCAATCGCGCGCACCACGCCGACGTCGGCGGCGCGGTGCCGGGTTCGATGGGGATCGCACACGACCTCCACGGCGAGGGGCTCGTGATCCCGCCGGTCAAGTGGCGCGTCCGCGGCGAGACGCAGCGCGATGTCGAGGCCCTGATCCGCGCGAACGTCCGCGACCCCGGCGAACGCTCGATCGATCTCGAGGCCCAGGCCGCTTCGTTGGCGCTCGGAGAGCAGCGGCTGCGCGAGCTGTGCGACGAATTCGGGCGCGACGAGGTCGCGCGCTATGCGGGTCACCTCATGGACGCCTCGGCGAAGATCGTCCGGAGCGTGATCCGAGGGTTGAAGCCGGGCACCTTCCGCGCGCGCGAGACGATGGAGGGGGACGGCACGGTTGCCGGTCCGTTCCGGATCGCACTCGAACTCGAGGTGAAGCGCGATCGGCTCGTGTTCGACTTCACGGCGACCGACGACCAGGCCCGCGGCGGGATCAACGCGAACCGCAGCATCGTCATGGCCGCGGCACTCTACGTCGTGCGCTGTCTGTGTCCGGCGCGATTGCCGACCAACGACGGCGTGTTCCGCGCCCTCGAGATCCGCACGCGATCCGGCAGTCTCGTCGATCCGATCGCGCCGGCCCCGGTCGCGGGGGGCAACGTCGAGACCAGCCAGCGGCTGGTCGACGTGTGCGTGCAGGCGCTCGACCGCGCGTCGAGCCAGCGGCTCCCGGCGCAGTCGGCGGGCACGATGAGCAACGTGACGTTCGGTGGGGTGACCGCGGAGGGTGCCGCGTTCACGATCTACGAGACGTTGCCCGGCGGCGCGGGCGCGACCCGGCGACGCGACGGGCACTCGGCGGTGCAGACCCACATGACGAACACCCGCAACACACCGGTCGAGGAGTTCGAGCACCGTTACCCGCTCGAGGTCGCGTCGCTGACGGTGCGCCGCGGATCCGGTGGGCGCGGCAAGCACCGGGGCGGCGACGGAATCGTCAAGGAGGTCGTCGTGCGCGAGCCGACGATGGTCTCGCTGTTCGCCGAGCGGCACGAATGCGGTGCGCGCGGCGCGGCCGGTGGCGGCGACGGCAAGCCCGGTCGCGCTTGGGTCGTGCGCGATGGCCGCAAGCGGCGCATCCCCGCGAAGGTTTCGCTGCGGCTCGAGCCCGGCGATCGCGTCCGGATCGAGACGCCGGGCGGTGGGGGGCACGGTCGTCCGTGAGGCGCGCGATCCCGTGCCTGGTCGGGATGCTGTTCGGATGCGCGGTGACTCCGTACCAACCGGCGCGCGAGCTGTTGCCATTCCCGGAACCACCGGACGCGTTCGAGCGAGTCCGTGACGTCGTCCGGCTCGAGTACCCGCGCCTCATCGAACTCGACCCGGAACGGTTCCTGATCCGCACCGATTGGTGCCCGCGCGTCGACCGCGAGGTCGCCGCGCAGCGCCGGCTGACGATGTGGCGCGAAGGCGCGGAGCTCTGCGCGCTCGTCGAGGTCCGCTACCTGACGGGATCGGTGTTCTCGAACCCGTCGTGGACGAGCATCCGCGCGCAGCCGGAGTGGGAGCGGGACGTGCTCGACCTCTCGATCGCGGCGCTCGGGGGCGAGCCGTAGCGGACGGCCGACGAAAACAGCTCCGAATCGGTGCGCTCGAGTCGTGGCGGCGAAGCGGTCTCGGCGCGCGCGTGCGTCATCCTGCACGGGGATCGGAGTATGATCGCGCCGCTTCTGATTCTCCGTCGTCGCTCGCGCATGCTCCGAACTCTCATTCCGTTCCCCCTCGTCGTCACGTCGGTACTCGCGCAGACGGTCGAGGTCGACCTGACCGCTGCGCTCGGCGTCCACCAGATCGAGCCAGGTCTCGGCATCTACGCCTGGATGTACAACGGGACGATGCCCGGTCCGGTCATCCGTGTCACCGAGGGCCAGACGCTGCGCGTTCGCTTCCACAACGACCTGACCGAGTCCACGACGACGCACTTCCACGGTCAGCCGGTGCGGGTCGGCATGGACGGTGTCCCCGGAATCTCCCGTCCGGCGACTGCGCCCGGACAGGAGTTCGACTACGTGTTCGAAGACCTGCTCCCTGGCACGTACTGGTACCATCCGCACGGCGGCGAGGGGCAACTGGATCGAGGCCTGGCGGGTGTGTTGATCGTCGACCCTGCCAACCCGTCGGACGATCCCGCCTACGATGTCGAGCAGGTCATCGTCCTCGACGATTGGTTCGACCCGTTCTCGACCAGTGTCTTCATCGGGCACCTGCTGAACGGTGCGACGAGCGGCGGACAGACGCCGATCGTCGTGCAGTCCGGACAGCGTCTGCGGCTCCGTATCCTCAACGCGGCCGCATGGACCAACTACGTCATCGCGCTCGACGGGCACCCGATGACCGTCACGCACGCGGACGGCAACCGAGTCCAACCGGTAGTCGTTCAAGCCCTGCCAATCGGAATGGGCGAGCGATACGACGTCATCGTCGACTGTACGAACCCCGGCGTGTGGAGTCTGGCAGCGTCGTCGATCAACAGTCGCGGCTCGACGGTCGTGCGCGGGATCGTGCAGTACGCGGGACAGGTTCAGGCACCGCCGGCGGACAACTTCGTTCCGACCAATCTGTCGTCGGGTCAGCTGTTGGACTACTCGCAGCTGGCGGCGTACTTCCCGGTCGCACCGATCACTCCGACTCCGGATCGAGTGTTCTCTGCGGTGCTCGGGATGTCGATGGGACCGAATGGGCCGCTCCGCACGATCAACGCAGAAGCCTGGCCGGTCGTCACCCCGTTCCAGGTCGCGCTCGGCGACGAGGTCGAGATGACGATCAGCAACAGCATGTCGTCGCCGTTCGACTACCACCCGATGCACATTCACGGGCACTTCTTCCGACTCATGAACACGGCGGGCGGCGTGACGCATCCGCCGCTCAAGGACACCGTGATGGTCGCGGGGAGTGGGCAGCCGAACGGCTCGGTCCAGGTCCAGATCTCGATGGACAACCCGGGTCGTTGGTTGTTCCACTGCCACCACATGGATCACATGGCGCGCGGGATGATGGGGCTCGTGGACTACGCCGGCGACAGCGATGGCGACGGAATCCCTGACGTCGACGACATGGAGGCGAGCCTCGACGTTCCCGTCGTGACGATCGACAGTCAGGCGACCTCCTTCGCTCCTGGTGCGACCGGTTCCGTCCAGGTGCAGTGGACGCCGGGTGAGACGTTCGCGTGTGCGCTCGGGTTCAGCGAGCTGCCGGCGAGCGTCGCGCTTCCGCCGCTCGGGACGTTCCGACTCGGCACGCCGTCCGCCCATCTCGGCACGGTCGTCATGTCCGCGGCGGGCACGGCGGCGATTCCGTACTCGATCCCGAACGTCCCGACGCTCTCAGGCCTGCGGGTCGGGCTCCAGGGGATCGGGACGACGAGCCTCGCCGGGGGATTCCGGTTCTCGACCTATCAGCCGATGTGGGTTCGGTAGGCTCCGACCGGACGAGGGGGGTGGCGCGGCGGCGGCTTCCCAGTCCGTGATCCGCGGATCGGGCTCCGGCATCGGAATCCGAGGATCGCGGGTTTTCCGCCTTGGGTTCGATCGGGTTCCTTCGCTCTCGGAGTGCGAAACCCATCCATCAGGACCCAACCCATGTCGCCGCTCCGAATCCCGCTCTCGTTCGCCGTTGCCGTCAGCCTCTCCATCCCGGTGCTCGCGCAGGTCGAAGGTCACCACGACCAGACCGCGACCGAGTACCAGAACACGTTCGACACCCTTTCGGCGCAGGGCTACCGACCGATCACGCTGTCGATCCACGGCGCGGTCGGTGACGAGCGTTACTCGTCGGTCTGGATCAACCGCGCCGGGCCCGACTGGTTCGGGTTCCATGGTGCCACCGGACCCCAGTACCAGGCGATCGCCGACGCGGCCTGCTCGGTCGGCTACACGCCGAAGATCCTGACGGCGACGGGCAGCGTTGCCAACCCACGGTTCGCCGGCGTGTTCGAACAGACCAACACGGCGTGCTACGCCTTCCACGGCCTCGACGAGGCAGGATTCTGGGACGCGCGCAACACGGCGCGCACGGCCGGTTGGCGAATCCTCACGGCCGACATCTACGGCGACAACGGCGACCCGCGCTACATCGTCGCGTTCACCGAGGATCCGGCCGGTCAGTCGGAGCTCATCAGCACCAGCGCGACGAGCTACCAGGATCATTTCGACGTGATGAGCGCCGGCCACGCGCGTCCGCAACTCGTCGCGACCAACGACCACGGGCGCTACCTGTCGGTCTGGCGCAGCGACCATGTCGGCTCGTGGGTCTCGCACCACGCGATGACCTCGGCGCAGTACCAGGCACACTTCGACGCCTACGGGCTGCAGGGCCGCTATCCGATCTCGCTGCAGGCTTCCGGCAGCGGCGCGGGAACGCTCTACGCCGCGACGTGGGCGCCGACCGACCTGCCGACCCCGGGTAGCCTGACGATCACCGGCCAGGCCCGTCCCGGCTTCGACGTGTTCGACGACTGGGTCGAGGCGTGGATGACCGACCACGAGATCCGCAGCGCGTCGCTCGCGATCGCGAAGCAGGGCCGGTTGGTGTATGCGCGCGGCTACACGATGTCGGACGAGTGGGGCTACCCCACGACGCAGCCGACGTCGCAGTTCCGTATCGCCTCCTGCTCGAAGCCGATCACCAGCATCGCGATCCACCAGCACTTCCAACAGCCGTCACCGTCGCTGTCGCCGAACGACCCGATGCTGAACTTCTTCCCGGGCACGGTGCCGTTCGATGCGCGCTGCAACAACATCACTGTCTACCAACTGTTGACCCACCAGGGTGGCTGGGATCGCGACGTCTCGGTCGACCAGATGTCGGAGGACGTGGCGGTCGCGAACGGACTCGGGATCTCGTTGCCGGTCGACAAGACCGACATCTTCGAGTGGTTCATCGAGAACACGGCGCTCGACTTCACGCCCGGCACCGACTCGCACTACAGCAACTTCGGGATGAACATCCTCGGGCAGATCATCGAGGAACGGAACAACGGCATGCCGTACGCGACCTACGTGGACCGCAACATCTTCGCGCCGCTCGGGATCACGCGGCCGTCGATCGCGGGTTCGATGCTCGCGGACCTGAAGCCGGACGAGGTGTTCTACCACCCGTACGCGCCTTGGTTCGCCCAGAGCGTCAACAGCGCCGCGCAGCCGGACGTCGCCGCGCAGTACGGGGCTCGCAACCTGCAGAATCGTGACGCCAACGGCGGTTGGGTCATGGCGGCTCCTGACTACGCGAAACTGCTCGCTTCGTTCGACGCGCCGGCGACGCCGATCCTCGACGCATCCCAGACCAGCGCGATGTGGACCGTGGCACCTGGCTACAGCTCGCAGATGAGCGGCTGGTACCTGCGCGACGTCGACGACGGTGCGGGTGGCACGGTCGAGATGTACTTCCACAACGGTCGACTGATCGGATCCACCAGCCTGATCGCCAAGCGCGCCGACGGCTACTCGTTCGTGTTCTTCACCAACGGCGACAAGACCAGCCTCGGCGGCACCCAGGCCGAGGAACTCAGCGACCTCACGAACGGGATCGCGCTGTGGCCGAACGATGACCTGTTCCCGAGCGTCGGCCTGCCGTCGTGCACGGCGTACACGCCTGGTGCGTTCGCCCGCGTGGGCGTCTCGTGCGCAGGCCGACTCGATGGGGCCGGCACGCCCGACGTCGGCCAGTGGGTCGACTTCGACGTGGACCTGGTCGCGCCGTCGAGCCAGACGTTCCTGCTGCTGGGCACCCCGACCGCGACGACCGCGCTCGACGTCATCGGCATGCCTGGCTGTGTCCTCTACGTGAACCCGCTCGTCACCTTCCAGCAGATGTCGAACGGTGCGGGTTCGGCGACGTTCCCGTGGCAGGTCCCGGACGGCATCGGACTGATCGGCGCGACGCTGCGGGCGCAGAGCGCGACGATCGATCCGGGCGCGAACGTGTTCGGGTTGACGATGACGAACGGGCTCAACGTCACGATCGGTGGGTGGGAGTAGCCTGCCGAGTCGACGGGCGTTGGTTGGCCGCCTCACTCGGGCTCGCAACGACAGGAGGCGCCCTCCGTCACCGCGTCGCCGTCG
>JAGQQZ010000391.1 GCA_020425915.1 Planctomycetota bacterium
ATCGCGCGATGCTCGAGCAGGTCGTCGACGAGGACCTGCGGGAGGAGTTGACGCCGGTCGACTGGACCGCCCAGCTCGAGCGTCCGGATCTGCCGGTGGTCGGTATCTCGTTCTCGCAGGTGCGCACGATCGCGGCGCTCTCGGGGTTCCACGTCCTCGCTGATCGAGAGTTCGAACTCGCTGCCAACGCGGGGATCGACGCGCTGACGTTCCCGTGGGGGCCGGCGTTCGATCCACGCAACGTCGCTGCGAATCCCATGGGGATGAATGAACCCCTGCCGGTGCAGGAGAAGCTGAGCAGCGCGTCGCCACACGGGATCTTGAATCTCGTCGGGAACGTCGGCGAGATGCTCTCGCCCGGCACGGACGGGTGGGAGGTTCCGATCGCCGGCGGCTACTTCCTGTCGGACGAAGCGGAACTGACGTGCGGATCACGCACCTGGCTCGATCGGTTGACCGACTCGAAGGGATGGGCCGGCGTGCGGCTCGGTCGGTTCGTGCCGCGCCAAGAGTCCGAGGCGACGCGGCTCGCGGTCGAGGAGCGCATCGCCGACATGTTCGAGACCGGACACCCCGGCGTGCTGGCCGACTGGACCATCCGCGCCGACGGATCGATGGGCATGGAGTTGCGATTGCTCGGCAACCACTCCGAGGACCGACCGAACTCGATGGGAATGCGACCGCTCTATACCGAGGGATTCGCCCAGCGCGGCAAGCTGGAAGTCCTGGACGGGCACGGGCGGCCGCTCGAGAGCGAGCAGGTCGTCCTGCAGTCGCGGGAAGGATCACGGTTCGACGTCAAGCTCGCCGGCCGGAAGGGACAGCAGTTCCGACTCCGACTCGCGACGGACCTCGAACCGTGGGATGGACTGATGGGTCGCGCGGACCTCTACTCGTTGCACGTGCCGCTGAGCTCGCTCGGCCAAGCCCGGACGATGACACGCGTGTTCCTGCCGCCGAACTCTCAGGTCGAGTCGGTCGAGCCGCCCGTCAACGCGGCGTATCGAGATGGTGACCGCGACGTGCTGGTCTGGTACGCGGACGAGGGACGCGTCGCCCAGAGCCAAGTGCCGGCGATCGTGCGGTTCCGTCGGGACGGCGTCCTGGCCGACGCGTGGCCGACCCGCGAGTCGATCGAGTCAGCGATCCAGCGGTTCGTCCAAGCCGTCGGGGACGGCGATCGGGACGTGCTCGAGCAGATGCTCGCCGCGGAGTTCCGGCAGAAGCCGCACGGTCGATTCCGCGACAAGGCGATCGCCGCCTACTCGAGTCCGGAACGACGTTCCGAGTCGATCGGAGACTGGGAGCTCCTGGATGCCGTACCGGTCGGGCCCGTCGTGACTACGTGGCTCCGCATGGACTGGCAGACGACCGAACGGAACGGCGAACCCGTCGTGCTTCGCGACTGGCCGATGCGCGCGAGGTTGCGCCGGGCCGAGGACGGCGCGGGCTTCCAGCTGCTCGAACTCGCACCCGCGGGACGAGCCGATACGGGTGCGCTGGACGAGGGGGTCTACCGGCACGCCGGACTCTGGGTCGAGTTCGCGCCATCGACCGACGCGATCAGTCAGATCGTCCGGCTGGATCGCCACATGACGGACCTGCAGGTGAAGTGCGATCCCCGGCGTTCGAAGAGCGAGCGTCAGGACGGTTCGATCGTGGATTTCGCGCTGTTCGGCATCCAGGCGCCGCAAGACGCCGACCCGGCGGTCATGAAGAACCTGCTCACGGACGGTGAGTGGTCGATGCGTCAGGGTGTCCAACTCGACGAGAGCGCCGGGACCGCGCTCCTCGGCGGGCTCGACTACGGGCGGCGTGCGCAGGTCTACGACTGGCACTTCCCGCGTCCCGGCGGGGCGTGGTTCCGCGAGCGGTGGACGCTTCTCACTCTGGGACGACGTTGGTTCCTCGCGCGCGCCCGGACCGGGGCCGAGACGAAGGAGAAGGCCGACGCCTTGTTCCGGCAGTATGGCGAGTTCTTCGACAAGATGGCGCTCGCCGTCACGATCCGCGAGAAGGGCTTCGACCAGGAGTGACGCGAAGTTGGTCGATACGTCTCGCGTCGGCCCCGCCGGATGGCCGATAGGGAACACGGGACGAAGACCGCACGCCTCCCGCGACGCGCCATGAGAAACACCGCCATCACGACCTTGGTTTGTCTGCTCCTCGCGAGCGCCGCCGATGCCCAGTCCCGCGACCGCGTGCGTCAGGAAGTGCTCGAGAAGCAGCGGCTCATGCGCGAAGGCAAGCTCGTCCGTGCGAACGTGCGAGTCACCGTGCGGCTGCACAACGGCAGCCGCATGAAGGGTGTCGTCAAGGGCGGCCGGTTCATCGAGCGCATCGACGGCTGCGAGTTCGTCGAGGCCCAGAAGCCGGGTCCCAACGCGGGTCTGCGCCTGTGGTACTACGATGACACCGACTCGTACATCTTCCTGCCGTACCGCTCCGTCAAGCACTACAAGATCGGGGAGCGGCTCACCGACGCCGAGGTGAGCGCGATTGCCAAGCGCATCGCTGAGTCGCGCCAGCAAGCCGAGGAACAGCGCAAGCAGAACCTCGCGAAGTCGCAGGCGCAGAAGCAGGCCGAGAAGAACGAGAAGCAGGAACCGGCGAAGCCCGCGACCGAGGTCGAGAGCGCGCTCAGCGCCGAGCAGAAGAAGCTGCTGGCCGACTATCCGCCGTCGGCGGGGTGGGGGCTCGACAAGCTCCAGGAACTCGAACGTCGCAAGATCAACGTCGGCGTCTACCCGAACGAGATCGAAGCACGCTTCATCGAGAACTTCGCGGCGTGGAACGAGGCCTACGAGATCTCGAAGGCCGAGCAGGAGCTGTCGAAGATCGAATCGCAGCCGTCGTCGGAGTCGACCGAGAGGAAGCCGACGGAAGCGCCGGTCAGGACTCCGCCGGCGCCCACGCCGGTACCGTCGCCGTTGCCGATCCCGGCGCCCCTGCCGGGCGGCTAGGCTCGCGCGGCCGCGCGGCTGCGCGTCGCAGCGGCATTAGGCTTGACCGCGTGTCGCCGGAAGCGTCCGCTTTCGGCCATGACGACCGCGTTCTTGTTCACGGGACAAGGCTCCCAGTTCGCCGGCATGGGCAAGGAGCTCGCCGAGCGATTCCCGGCCGCGAAGGCCGTGTTCGACGAGGCCGACGAAGTGCTGAGCGAATCGCTCTCGCGTCTCTGCTTCGAGGGGCCCGACGACCAGCTCGCGCTCACGGAGAACACGCAGCCGGCCACCTTGGCCGTCTCGCTCGCGGCGTTCCGTGCCGTCGGAGCGTCGCCCAATGCGGCGGCGGGCCACTCGCTCGGCGAGTACAGCGCGCTGACCGCGGCCGGTGCGTTCGAGCTG
>JAGQQZ010000031.1 GCA_020425915.1 Planctomycetota bacterium
ACACGATCTCGCGCGGACTGAACGGCTTGACGACGTAGTCGTCGGCGCCGAGTCCCAGACCCGTCAGGCGATCCTCCTCTTCCTGGCGCGCGGAGAGGATCAGGATCGGCACGTCGCTGGTGCGGCGGAGTTCGCGACACACCGTCCAGCCGTCCATCTTCGGCATCATCAGGTCGAGGATCACCAGGTCGGGTGACGTTCGGTGCGCGAGTTCGAGGCCCTCGGCGCCGTCACGCGCGATGTGCACGTCGCAACCGGCGTCTTCGAGGTAGAGCCGCAGGATGTCCGCGCTCTCGCGATCGTCCTCGACCACGACGACCGTCGCAGCGAGGTCGTTCGGTCTTGAGGACGCCGTGGGCATCGAGATCGGGCGAGTCGACATCGGATGGGTTTCGAGCATGGACAGGTTAACGCCGATCGGCCCGGATCGGTGCCGCGGGGCCAGATCGTTGCCCAACGCTTACCGCGGTTACGCCGGGAGCTTGCCGTTCGTTCCTAAGAGTCGGTCTCGCTTCGCCCCGAACTCAGAAACAAGCAGGCAAGTACTCCATGCTATCGATCCCACGTTCACTCGTCGTCGTCGTCGCCGCCAGCACGGCGGCCCTCGTTCCCGTCCTCCGCGAAAGCGAGGTCGCCACACCCGCGCTCACGACCAAGTCTGCGGCGCCCGATGCCGCGGCGAGCCACAACTGGGGCACCGTCCGATGGGAGGTCACGGTCACCAACCTGACGCGTGGCCAGATCTTCTCCCCGCCGGTCGTCGCGGTGCATTCCCAAGCTCTGCCGCCCGTCTGGGAGCTCGGTGCTCCCGCTTCGCCCGAATTGGCGGGTGTTGCCGAGGACGCGGCGAACATGGCGTTCATCAACGCACTGCAGGCGAGCGGTGCCACTTCGGACGTGCAGACGATCCTCGGCGTGAACGGGCCGATCCTCCCGGGGGAGAGTGCGTCGGTGATCGTTCAGGGCAACCGCCACTTCCACAATCGGCTGTCGATGGCCGGCATGCTGGTAATCACCAACGACGCGTTCTTCGGACTGAACGGCGTGCGGCTGCCGTCGTGGGGTTGCTGTGACGAACACTTCTCGCCGGCGTACGACGCGGGTTCCGAAGCCAACACCGAGCTCTGCGCCCATATCCCTGGTCCGCCGTGCAACAGCGGTGGCGTTCGGATGACGACCGGTGCCGAGGGCTACGTCCACATCCACGCGGGGATCCACGGCGTCGGCGATCTCGCGCCCGAGACCTACGACTGGCGCAACGGCGTCGCGCGGATCCAGATCCGCCGCGTCTACTGAGGCTCAACGGCGCAGGGCGTCGAGGACCGCGTGACCGATCTGCTCGGCCTTGTGTGCGATGCCGGCGTCGGTCAGGTGGCCGACGTCCTTGAACCACTCCGGGCGGTCGGGCCACGTGGCAGCGAGGTCGACGAACACGACGTCGTCGGCGCGCTCCATGGCGATCGCCCGCAGTTCCGCGGCAAACCGCTCGATCTCCGGCGCCATCTCGACGAAGGGTAGCTGCGCGTCAGTGCCGTGCGGGAGCGTCGCGAGCACCGGGCGGATCCCACGCGCGCGCGCCAAGTCGACGATGGTCTCGACGTTGCG
>JAGQQZ010000392.1 GCA_020425915.1 Planctomycetota bacterium
CGATCCCCTTGCCGGCGATGTCGGGGGCCGAGCCGTGCACGGCTTCGAACACCGCGGTCTCGTCACCGATGTTCGCACTCGGCGTCATCCCGATCCCGCCGACGAGCCCCGCGGTGAGGTCCGACATGATGTCGCCGAACAGGTTCTCCATCACGAGGACGTCGAACTGGGTCGGGTCGAGCACGAGCTTCATCGCCGTCGCGTCGATGATCGAGTCTTCGAACTGGATCTCCGGGTACTCCCGCGACACGCGATGCGCGACTTCGAGGAACAGTCCGTCGCTCAGCTTGAGGATGTTCGCCTTGTGGACCGCCGTCACCTTCTTGCGGCCGCGCGCGCGCGCCGTCTCGAACGCGAAGCGGACGATCCGTTCGGAGGCCGCCTCGGTCACGATGCGGAGACTCTCGATGACGCCGGGGACGACGACGTGTTCGAGGCCGCTGTAGAGACCCTCGGTGTTCTCCCGGATCACGATCAAGTCGACGTCGTCGTAGCGTCCCTCCACACCTTCGAGCGTGTGCGTCGGACGGTAGTTCGCGTACAGGTCGAGCGACTTCCTCAGGCCGACGTTGACCGACCGGAATCCGGATCCGACCGGTGTCGTGATCGGTCCCTTGAGCGCGATCTTCGCCTCCTTGATCGCGGTCAAGGTCTCTTCGGGCATCGTCGTGCCGTAGCGCGCGATGACTTCGCCGCCGCCGGCCACGTGGATCCGCCAGTCGAACTCGATGCCGGTCGCGTCGAGCACGCGGCGTGCGGCGTCGGTGACTTCGGGGCCGATGCCGTCCCCGGGGATCAGGACGATGGGATATGCCATGGGAAGTGGGCGCAACCGGCCGGGCCGGTTGGAATTTCGCGATGGTGGGGTGGGGAGGGACTCAGTCGAGCCAGGCGAGCACGGGAGCGTGGTCGCTGGCGCCCTTGCCCTTGCGCTGGTCGCGGTCGACCTCGACCTGCGTGCAGGCGTCCAGCGCGGGTTGGGTCATCAGGAAGTGGTCGATCCGGAGTCCGTGGTTCTTCCAGAACGCCCCGCCGCGCAGATCCCACCACGTGTAGATGCCGGGCTCCTCGTGGTGCTTGCGGAGCGCGTCGATCAACCCGAATTCGGTGACGCGCGCCAGCGCCTCGCGCTCGGCGGTCGAGCAGAGGATCTTCTCGTGCCAGGCCTCGGGGTCGTGCACGTCGCGATCGTCGAACGTGATGTTGAAGTCCCCGGTCACGACCAAGCGCTCGTCCGGGGAGTAGCGTTCCTCGAGGAACTCGGCGAGTCGCGCGAGCCAGGCGAGCTTGTACTCGTACTTCTCGGACCCGACGGACGACCCGTTCGGGACGTACAGGTTGAGGAACATCGTGTCCCCGACGGTTCCGCCTAGGACTCGCTTCTGCGCGTCGTCCGCATCGTCCGGGAAGCCGTACACCGCGTCCTCGATCGGCTGTCGGGACAGGATCGCCACGCCGTTGTACGACTTCTGGCCGAACTTCACGACGTTGTAGCCGGCCTCCTCGAACGGCTCGAGCGGGAACAGGTCGTCGACGACCTTGGTCTCCTGCAGGCAGACGACGTCGGGCGCGTTCTCCTCGAGCCACGGCTGCAAGCGCGGCATCCGGGCTCGGACCGAGTTGACGTTCCAGGTGGCGATCTTCATCGGTCGGCAGATTCTGGGGCGGGCGCGCGCTTCTCGCCACCGCGGACGCGTGCAATCCGACGTGGATTCGGAATAGTGGTCGCCATGCGCTCATGGCTCGTATCGATGGCCCTCGTGGCCGTTTCGAATTCCTGCGGCTCGACGCGGATCGCCGTCGAATCGATCGTCGACGATCCGCGGATCGACCTAGAGTCGATCGTCGACGATCTCGCGGCACAAGACGTCGTCTACTTCGGCGAAGAGCACGACAACGACGTCGGACACTTCCAGCACCTCGCGTTGCTGAAGACCTTGCACGCCAAACGCGGCGACGTCGTGCTCTCGATGGAGATGTTCAACCGCGAGGCGCAGCCGGTGCTCGACCGCTACCTCGCCGGGGAGATCGACGAGGAGACCTTCCTCGCCGAGTCGAGCCCGTGGCCGAACTACGCGATGCACTATCGGCCGATGATCGAGTACGCGAAGGCGCACGGCATTCCGGTCGTCGCGGCCAACGCGTCGCGCGAGAACCTGAACGCGGCGTTCGACGAGGACGCCGACCCGCCGGCCCCGAATCTCATCGCGAGCTCGACGACGGCGCCGCGCGATGCGTATTGGGACTTCTTCGTCGAGGCCATGGACGGACACGGGGGCACCGAAGAGGGCGGCATGATCTCGCGCATCTACGCCAAGCAGTGCCTGCGCGACGACACGATGGCCGAGTCGATCGTCGCGGCGCTCGATGCGCATCCCGGCGCGCTCGTGGTGCACGTGTGTGGCAAGTTCCACGCGGAGCACGGCCTCGGCACGGCGGCTCGTGTCGTGCAACGACGACCTGGCGTGAAGTTCCGGGTCCTGACGATGGAGGCGGAGCCGTCGGTCGAGCGGGGCGGAGCGGGCGACTACACGTTGTTCGTTCCGGAGGCGCACCCGGAGCTCGAGAACCCGCACGACGACGATGACGACGGGTCGGCGGATTCGGATTCGGGCGAAAGCGAGGACGACGACGGGGAA
>JAGQQZ010000032.1 GCA_020425915.1 Planctomycetota bacterium
ATCCCGTGCGCGCACGTAAGATCGCCGTCCCCCTCGCCGCGCTCCGCGATCGAATCTCGGCTTCTCAGTGCAAGAACCTCCTCGAGAAGGGGGTGAAGCACCTGTTCGCCCACGACGAACTCGGCGACCCGTTCCTTGATCTACTGATGACGGCGCAGGGCCAGAAGGGTGCGCTCGCGCTCGTCGAGAAGGCGCTTCGCATGCGTCGCGCGCGGAAGATCCCCGAGGCGCTCCAGATCCTCGCCTGGCTCGCGCTGCACGACCATCTCGACCAGGAGGGTCGATACCAGCTGGCGCTGACCCGGCTGCTCGCCGACGGCAAGCCGTCACTCAACGACGACGCGTCGGCGCCAGGCGGAGACGCCACGATGGGGTACTTCGCTGCGTTGGTTCGGGATTCGTTCCCGGTGTTCGATCGACTGCGGAAGGAGTCGACCGTGCTGCCGGAGTCGCTCCTTCGGATGGGGCGTCACTTCTCGGCCGGCGTGGGGAACGAACGACGATTCGGAACCGACCTGCTGCAATTCGTCGCGGAGAAACACTCCAAGCAGCGCGCTGGCGAAGAAGCGAAGCTGGCGTTACGGGTCGGCGGGGTCTGAATATCCTCCGTCGCTCCGACAAGTTCGCCCTCGAATCGGCTAAGTTGGCGGTGTGGCGGGAGATTCCGTCGGGAAAATCCCGCATTGCCCGGAACGTCGGAGAAGCAACGTCGTCGATGACGGGAACGAGACGCTCAGAACACCCATGATCGCCAAGTCCCACGCTTTCCTCACTCTCGCGGTTCTCGCCCTCCTCGGCTCGACGTCGACGCTCGGGGCGCAAGACGATCGAATCCGTCCCGGCAAGTGGACGTCGAAGTCCCAATGGCCCGAGGGCTGGATCGTCTACGAGAGCCCGCACTACCAGATCCAGTCCCAGGTCGGGAAGGACAAGGCCAAGCGTCTCGCGAACCACATGGAGGCGATGTTCCGCCTCTACAAGAAGGTGTTCCCGCCGGGCAAGGACGGGTTCATCAAGAAGCCGGTGAAGCTGTTCAAGGATCAGGCGAGCTTCCAGGCCTACAGCGGCGTCGGTGGTGGCACGCTGGCCTACTACATGTCGGCACCGAACCGTGAACTCGTCGGCTACGACACCGGCGTTTGGCAGGACGAGAAGAAGCCCGAAGGTCCGACCACCGGCAAGCTGACGCGCAAGGAGATCATGGATCGGCTCCTCAAGCGCGAGCCGATGGACTTCCTCGGAGTCATGTCCCACGAGGGATGGCACCAGTACTTCCACTGGTACGTCGTCTCGATGCTGCAGTTGCCGTCGTGGATCAACGAAGGCATGGGTGACTACTTCTACTGCGCCGTGCCGCCCTACGGCGCGAAGGGTCGCGACGCGAAGGTCAAGCTCGGTCGACTCAACGATGCGCGCCTGCCGACGATCCGGGTCGCGGTGAAGCAGAACCGGCACGTTCCGTGGAAGAAGATCATCCGCTATGCGCAGAGCGACTACTACGCGCAGCCGGGGCTGTGCTACGCGCAGGGTTGGGCGATGTGCCACTTCCTGATGGAGCACAAGGATCGCAAGTACAACTCGATCATCCCGACGTTCATCCGGCTCGTGAAGGACGACGGGAACATCGAAGCGTGCACCGATCAGGCGTTCCGCGGCATCGACATCGACGCACTCGAGGAGGAGTGGAAGGCCTGGGTGCTGCAGACCAAGCTGCCCGCGGACGAGAAGCTCGAGCAGATGCTCGACGACCTCGACAAGGAGGAGACCGAGGGACAGCCGGCGGGCGGCGGTGGCTCCGATGCGCCCAGCGGGGATGGCGGCGGGATCTTCCCCGTCGACCCGAACGAGTAGAGCTCAGCCGATCGCGCGCCCCGTGCGGACCACCGTTTCCGGGGCGATGGTAGGGATCGGTGGGCCGCCGGGGCCGACGAGGACGACGACGGTGGACCCGAATCCGAAGCGCCCGATCTCGTCGCCGAGGGCGACCGTGTCGCCGACTGCGCGAGACGCGGTGATTCGGCCGACGTTGAGCGCGCCGACCATGACGACGATCGCGAGTTCGCCCGTTGCAAGTTCGAAGGTGAAGACCTTGCGTGCGTTCCGGACGAACAACTTCCCGACCGCCTTCACGGTCGGTGGGTTCACGGGGAACAGTGTGCCGGGAATCGAGCGGATGGAGCGGAGGGTGCCGCCGAATGGCGCGTGGACGCGATGGTAGTCGCCCGGCGCCAGGTAGATCGTGGCCTGGCTCCCACGCTCGAATGCGGTCGCGATGGCGGTGTCCGCGAGTAGTTCGGCGACCGCATAGTCTTGCCCCTTCACCTGCGGGATCCGGCCATCCTCGATCGGTCCGGCGGTGACGATTCGACCGTCGCACGGCCAGACCAGGTCGCTCGGATCGATGGGGCGAGCGCCTTGGCGCAGTGGTCGAGCGAAGAACTCTGCGAAGCTCCGGAACGAGTCCAGCGGGGCAGCGAGTTCGTCGAGGTCCGCACCGTATCGGTGAGCGAACCACGAGTAGGCCATCCGGCGCCACGCCCGTGGCAACGGGATCGCGGTCAGAAGGCCGGTCGTCCGTGACAGCGCGACCTTCGGGAGGGCCTGGAGCAAGAGCGAGCGCACGTGCATCTTGTCCGACCTCCTCCGACCGGACGCAACTCGCAACTGGATTGTTTGACGAGTTCAGGCCGAATCGGGACGATGGGGCCATGGGACGGTCAGTGGTTACGTGTGTGATGGTGTGGTTGCTCGTCGCTTGTCGCGGCGAGGTCGATCGTCCACCCGGGCCTGACACGCTCGTCCTGGAACTCGGCGGTGATCGCCCGTCCCTCCGGAACGTGCTGGAAAGCGTGCGATCGCGCACCGAAGCCGAACGCGGTCGGCTCGCGCCCGACCACGGGGAGAGCGAGCTCTCGCCTCGCCCTCGCGCGCCGCGCTACGCCGTCGTTCGCGACGGCGAGACGCTGAGCCAGCTCGCCCAACGAACGCTCGGGACCTGGCGTCGCTGGGAGGAGATCGCGGAGCTGAACGCCATCACCGACCCGAATTCGGTGTCGGCGAACACGAAGCTCCGGATCCCCAACGACTGATCCGCTCGGCCACTGCGTGAAGGGTCGGAAAAGGCCCAAACCTGCGTCTTGCGGCGATGGAGGCAGCTTGCGCCGATCGGTCATCGGTTAGACTCGGCGTCCGATGCGATTCGCACCGTTGACTCTCCTCGTGCTCGCTGCCACGAGCGGTTCTCTCCTCGGCCAGGCTCCGCCGGGCTACTACGCGTCGGTCGATGCGAGTAGTGCCGCCGCGCTCCGCGCGACGCTGCACGACGTCATCGACGACCACACCATCTACCCCTACACCGCGAGCAGTACCGACACGTGGGACATCCTCGAGTGGGCGGACGAGGATCCAGCCAACTCGAGTCGAATCGTCGACGTGTACCTGAACGAGAGCTACGCGAAGCAGGGCGGCGGCAACTCGTTCTACAACCGCGAGCATACGTGGCCGAAGTCGTACGGATTCCCGGATGGGTCGAGTTCCGGTCCATACACCGACTGTCACTCGCTGCGGCTGGTGAACGACACGTACAACTCCTTGCGCAGCAACAAGCCCTTCGACGATTGCAACGCGGGGTGCGACGAGGAGACCACCCTCGTCACGAACGGAACCGGTGGCGGGTCGGGGGTCTTCCCCGGTAATTCGAACTGGACCGACGGACTGTTCACCGGCGGGCGATGGCAGTGTTGGGCAGGGCGGAAGGGCGACGTCGCGCGCTCGCTGCTCTACATGGACATTCGGTACGAAGGTGGTTTGAGCGGACTGGGTGTCGCCGAGCCGGACCTGATCCTGACGGATGACCGCGGTCTGATCGCGAGTTCCAACACCGGCCAGGACGAGGCCGTCGGATACATGGGGATCCTGTCGGTGATCGTGCAATGGCACTGGGACGATCCACCGGACGCCGACGAGTTGGAGCGCAACGACCGCGTCTACTTCCATCAAGGCAATCGCAATCCGTTCGTCGACCACCCCGAGTGGGTCGACGTCATCTGGGGCGGTGGTCCCAGTGGGCCGATCCCCGGCACGTTCTCGCGTTACGGCACCGGATGCCCGAGCTCGACTCTGGCCATCCCGGTGTTGGCCGAGATCGTGGATCCGAGGATCGGTGACCAGCTGCTGTTCCTGGCCGCGAGTGCACCGCCATCCACACCCGGAGCAGTGCACATCGGCTTCTCGCAGACGTCGGTCAACCTCGGGCTGATCGGTTTCCCCGCCTGCGACATGTTGGCGCCCCCGGACCTCGCGTTCGGGGCGACCTCGAGTGCGATCGGCATCGCCTTCCGGACCGTGGGAATCCCGGCCGACCCGAATCTCGTCGGAACGTCGCTGTTCGCGCAGTTCCTCTTTGCCGAGTTCGGCATCCCGTTGATCTCGGCGACCGAGGGCGGGCAGCTCACGCTCGGCACCGACTGACGCGCTGGGGCGCTCCGTCGACGCCTAGTCGCGCCAGGTGCTGATCTCTTCTGCCCACCGAGCGCACTCTTCGCGAACGCGCTGCGGGGCGGTCCCACCGATCGCGGCGCGTTGGTCGAGCACCTCGTCGAGGTCGAGTGCCGCGCGCATCGCCGCCCGATCGAAGCCGGGGAACAGCGATTCGAGTTCTTCGTCCGGGAGTGCTTCGAGTTCGACTTCCAGTTCGAGCGCGCGTTTCACGGCACGACCGACGGCTTCGTGGGCGTCCCGGAACGGCATGCCTTGACGAACGCAGAAGTCCGCCAGATCGGTGGCGTTCAGATAGCCTCGACGGCTCTCCGAGCGGCAGCGCTCGACGTCGAACGAGGCGGATCGAACCGCGGTGGTGGCGACGACGATGCCGTCATCGGTCTGATCGATCGCGTCGATCAGACCCTCCTTGTCCTCCTGCAGATCGCGGTCGTACGCCAGGGGAAGGCCCTTCAGCGTCATCAGCATCCCGGTCAAGTGGCCTGCGACTCGGCCAGTCTTCCCGCGGATCAGCTCCATCGCATCCGGGTTCTTCTTCTGCGGCATCAGGCTCGACCCCGTCGCGACGGAGTCGTCGAACGTCAGGAAGCCAGCTTCGTAACTCGCGAAGAAGATGTAGTCCTCCGCGAGCCGCGAGAGGTGCGTCATGATCATCGAGCAGCAGAACAGCGCTTCGCACACGTGGTCGCGGTCGCTGACGGCATCCAGGCTGTTCCGCGTCGGTCCGCCCGAGAACTCGAGCACTTCGGCGAGTCGCTCCCGGTCGACGTCGAATGCGGTCCCTGCCAGTGCCGCGCTGCCGAGCGGGCACGTGTCAGCGCGGCGCCAGAGGTCGATGAGCCGGGACCGGTCTCGGCCGAGCATCTCGGCGTAGGCGAGTGCGTGGTGTCCGATCGTGATCGGTTGCGCCCGCTGCAGGTGTGTGTAGCCCGGAATCGGTGCGTCCGCGTGTTCCTCCGCGAGTCCGACCAGAGCTTCGATCAGATCCTGGAGATTCAGGATCAGCATGGCGAGACGCTCGAACATCCACAGCTTGAGGTCGGTCGCGACCTGGTCGTTTCGCGATCGCCCGGCGTGGAGTCGCCGCGCGAGATCTCCGACCTTCTCGGTCAGCTGCTGTTCGACGAACGAGTGGATGTCCTCGGCCGTGAAGTCGACCGTCAGCCCGTCCGACTCCCAGTCGCTCCGCAACTCGTCGATCGCCGACTGCAGCCGTTCGACCTCGGTCGGTTCGAGCACGCCTGCCGCGCCGAGTGCCTCCGCCCAGGCCGCGTTCACCAGCAGGTCGAAGTGCGCGAGTTCGTGGTCGAACCCGATGCTGCGCTGGAAGTCGTCGAAGAACGGGTCGAGCTCCCCGTCGAATCGTCCGCCCCACATCTTGCTCATCGGGCCGCTCCGTCACGGGTCGCGGCCACGCGACCCGGCAGGCCGTATAGCTTGACGAACCCTTCGCTGTCCGCTTGTTCGAACTTGGCGCTCTGACCGAACGTGGCCAGATCCTCCGAGTAGAGCGAGTTCGGCGACCGTGCGGCGACCGCGGTCGCCGAGCCCTTGTAGAGTTCGACGGTGACCTCACCGGTGACCGGGGCGGCGACATCGGTGAAGAATGCGTCGAGCGCGCGCCGTGCGGGGTGGAACCAGCGGCCCGTGTAGACCAGGTCCGCGTAGTCGAGCATGAGCTTCTCGGCGATCCGGAACGTGTCGCGTTCGATCGTCAGGCTGCGGAGCGTGCGCAGTGCCTCGAGGATGATCGTTCCTCCCGGCGTCTCGTAGACGCCGCGAGACTTCATTCCGACGAGACGGTTCTCGCAGATGTCGACGCGGCCGACGCCGTGCTCGGCGCCGTGTGCGTTCAAGGCCTCCACGAGTGCGACCGGGCCGAGGTCACGGCCGTCGATGCCGACGGGGATGCCGGCTTCGAAGCGGAGTACGATCGATGCGGCGACGTCGGGAGCGTCCGCGGGATTCGTGGTCCAGGTCCAGACGTCATCGGGCGGCCGTTGGCCGGGATCTTCGAGTGCGCCGCCCTCGTGGCTGATGTGCCACAGGTTGCGATCCCGCGAGTAGATCTTGGTGCGGCTCGCCGTCACGGGAATCTCGTGCGCGGCGGCGTAGTCGAGCGCGTCCTCACGGCTGGTGATGCTCCAGTGGCGCCAGGGCGCGACGACCTGGAGTTCGGGGGCGAGGGCTTGGTACGCGAGCTCGAATCGCACCTGGTCGTTGCCCTTGCCGGTGCAGCCGTGGGCGACGTATCCCGCGCCGACTTCGCGCGCGTAGTCCACCTGGGCCTTCGCCAGGATCGGTCGTGCCATGCTCGTCCCGAGCAAGTAGCGACCTTCGTAGACAGTCATCGCGCGCAGACAGGGCCAGACGCAGTCGGTGAGGAACGGGGTGCGCAGGTCCACGACACGGCAGGACGCCGCACCCGAGGCGGCGGCCTTCTGTTCGAGTCCCTCGAGTTCCTCGGCTCCCTGGCCGACATCGCCGGCGACAGCGTGGACCTCGAGGCCGCGCTCCTCGCGGAGCCACGGAATGATGATCGACGTATCCAACCCGCCCGAATAGGCGAGCACGACTTTCTCTGTCATGCGGGAAGCCTACTTGCAGAGCAGCATGACCAGCGCGGCCTTCTGCACGTGGAGCCGATTCTCGGCGATGTCGTAGACGATCGAACGAGGACCGTCCATGACGCTCGCGGTGACCTCATGGCCGCGGTGTGCCGGCAGGCAGTGCATGAAGTAGGCGTCCTTGGCCGCCATCCCCATGAGTTCGTCGTCGACCTGGTAGTCGTGGAAGATCGCGGCCCGCTCCTCGACTTCGTCTTCCTGTCCCATGCTCGCCCAGACGTCGGTGTAGATCGCGTCGGCGCCTTCGGCGGCCTCGTGGGGATCGTTCATGATGCGGACCTCGGCGCCCGTCTCGCGCGCCGAGATCATCGCTTCGTTGACGATCTTCGCGTTCGGTTCGTATCCCTCGGGTGTGCAGACCGTGATGTGTGCGCCGAGTCGAACCGCCGTGTTGAGCAGCGAGTGGCAGG
>JAGQQZ010000393.1 GCA_020425915.1 Planctomycetota bacterium
ACGAGCAGCTCCTCGCCGGATCGGTCGACGGCACCTTCGCGACGCACGGCTGCACGCCAGCCTACTGCACGATCCTGTCGATCCGCGGCGAGGTCCTGCACAACCACGCGCACGACCAGGTCGTCCAGAACGGCGACATCGTCCTGCTCGACGCCGGCGCCGAAGGCGCGAGCGGTTACTGCTCCGACGTCACCCGGTGCTGGCCCGTCAGCGGGAAGTTCGACGCCGCCGGCGCCGAGATCTACGACATCGTGCTGCAGGCCGAACTCGCGGCGATCGAAGCCGTGCGGCCGGGCGTGCGCTACCGCGATCTACACATGACCTCGGCTCGCGTCATCGCCGACGGGCTCGCGGCGATGGGGATCCTGCGCGGTTCGGTCGACGGACTCGTCGAGTCCGGCGCGCACGCGCTGTTCTTCCCGCACGGCGTGGGTCACCTGATCGGACTCGACGTCCACGACATGGAGGGGTTCGGCGATCGCGTCCACTACGCACCCGGCCGCGAACGCAGCACGCAGTTCGGCACTTGCAATCTGCGGCTCGACGTCGACACGGCGCCTGGCATGACGTTCACGATCGAGCCCGGCATCTACTTCGTGCCGGCGATCCTCCACAACGACGAGTTCCGGCAGCGATTCGGCGATCAGGTCGACTTCGACCGGTGCGAGCAGTTCCTGAGCGCCAACGGCGGCCGCGGCTTCGGCGGCATCCGGATCGAGGACGACATCCTCGTCACCGACGACGGTCATGAGAACCTCACCGCGGCGATCCCCAAGGAGCGCGCGGAGGTCGAGGCACTCGTCGGCACGGCATGATCCGCGCGCGGCGGGCGCTCTGCGCGACGCTACTCCTCGGAACGACGTCGGCCGCGCTCGGCGCGCAGGTCGAGTTCGTCGTCGTGGACTCCGCGGGGAAACCGGTCGAGGGCGTCGAGATCGCGCTCGCCGAGTCGCTCGAGGTGGACCACTGGTTTCGCGCCGACGGACCGCCGACCGACGCGACCGGACGGACCGCGATCGAGGTTCCCGACTTCCTCGCGAATGCGCGGCGACTGATCGCGCGCCCGAGGATCCTCGCGTACGACTTGCCCGAGGTCGCGTTCGATCCGTCGGCCACGAGCACACCCGAGCCGTTTCGATTCGTGCTGCCGCCGACCGGATCGGTTCGAATCTACGCGCGTGACCAGGACGGCGAGGACGTCGAGGTCATGGGGACACGGCTGCGCGTCGTCGACCCGGAGCGGGATCGGCCGCTCGGCAAGGCACCGGAGCCCATTCTGGATGGGAACAGCGCGACGATTCGGTTCGTCGGTCTCGGCCTCGGCCCGCTGCGCGCGACGGTCCACGTTCGCCGCTCGCTCGACGCGCACTACCTCCGGCTCGCCGGCCCGAAGCGCGAACGCGAGATGGTCGTCGCCAACTGCGAGGGCGCCGGGCCTTCCTGCGAGATCACGATGCGGGTCCTCGGCCTGGACGGCGAACCACTTCGCAACGAACGCCTGTTCTGCGTGTTCGCGTCGCCGGGCGCGATGCGTCACAGCGTCACCGAGGTCGCGACCGACGAGAGCGGTCGGCTGCGCACGGCCGTGTCGAATCGCAACCGATTCGCGGACTTCTGGCTCGTGCGGCGACTCAACGACCAGGTCAGTCGCTACCTCGGGTCGTACCACCGCCCCGAACTCCGGGTTGCCCAGCGTCTGGAGGATCTCGGCAGCGTCCGGCTCGAACCCGATCGCGTCCTCGTCGCGGGGCGCGTCGTCGACCCGCACGGGCGGCCGATCTCCGGAGTCATGATCCGGTGCGACGACACGGGCTACTCGCCGGCCCGCAGCCCGATCGCGCCGTCGGCGAGAACCGAACCCGAGTCACCGCTCCAACACTACGTCGAATCCGACGAGGCCGGCGCGTTCGTCATGCGCGAGACGAGCGGCGAACTCGGACGCCTCGTGTTGACGGCCTACCACCCGGACTTCGCGACGCGTGACCCTCGGATCGTCGTCGACGGGCGCCGCGAAGACCTGTCGATCGAGATGTTCCCGTCCTGCGACCTGGAGTTCTCGTTCGCGAATCTGCCCGATGGTGTCGAGGACTGGACCGGAACCGTCCGCGTCCTACCGGAGCGCGACGCGGACGACGCCCCGTGGCGATCGGCCACCGTCGTGGAGGACCACGTGTGGCGCGTCGAAGACCTCCCGAGCGGGCGGCATGTCCTCGCGTTCTACGTACCCGGCTCCGTGAACCCCGACCACGAAGTGCCGATCGAGGTCGACGCGGAAGGCGAACTCACCGCACCGATCGAACCCGTCGATTGGAGCGAGTTCTCGACGTACTACGCGTTCCGAGTCGTCGACGCGGAGGAACGCGTCCTGACCGACGCGAAGGCATCGCAGTGGCAGGTGACCGCGAAGAGCAACGAACTCGGCGTCGAGGCGCTGCAGCCGGACGACGGCGGACGATTCGCCACGTTCGTGTCGCCGAAGCGCACACGGATCTCGATCTCGCACCCGAGGTTCCGGCTCCGGGACCTCGCGCCACCGTTCGCCGAGTCCGACGTCGTCCTCGAGCCTCGCGTGACGCGCGCCGTCCGCATCACGAACCTCCCCG
>JAGQQZ010000394.1 GCA_020425915.1 Planctomycetota bacterium
CGTTCGTCTTCGACGTGGCGAGTGGCACGCTCGCGACTGATAGAGGCCAAACGTTGGTGTGTGAGTAGAGGCCGAGGTTGCGCCATCATGGAGAGGTCGCCCGAGAGGTGACCGTGCCGGAGGTGCGGTCGCTCTTTCGAGCGGACGCCGCGTCGGACGCTCGACCGCCTCTCGCCCAATCCACACCACCAAGAAATCGCGCGCATGGCGCGACTCGACTATCCGACGCGGTCTCCACGAGCCGAGCGGTCCGCCTCCGCCAGAACTCGGAACCGTTCTGCGCCGCGACGACGACGGATCCGGTGCAGCGGGTGGCCGGCTCGCGCACGACTCGACGATAGTCGAGTCGGACTAGACGGACGATTCCGATCCGTCCCGTGAGACGCTCTCGAACTCGACGTAACGGTCGGACCCGATCCGCGCCGATGGATTGGCGTTCGTGGACGCGACGGCTGACATGGCGCTCCGTCCACGACTCGCTTCACACGCGTAGTTCAAACGGGGCTCGCCCCCCAAGGATGGACGACTGATGACACGAAACGTGACCGCCGATCTCGCTGACCAGCTCTGGATGGACCTGGAAACCCAAGATGCCGCGCCCGCGACCGTGCTGCACGAAATCCGAGCAGCATGCAACGCTCGCGCAAGGAGGCCGCTCGGCGCATTACTGATCGAGACCGGCACACTCACGGTGAGGCAAGTTGCGCAATTGCTTCGGCTGCAGGCAGACGAAATGCACCTTCGGATCGGAGAACTCGCCGTTCGCGAACGCATGTGTGACGAGGAGCAAGTCGAATTCTGCTTGGAACTCCAGCGCGAGTCAGGACTCGATCCGGTGAGAGCCCTCATCAGCGACCCGCGCACGAACAAAACGAGCGTGGCGGCGGCGCTCGCGACGTACATCCACCGGCTGGAAGGCGCGGTCCACAACTTCGAGGATCAGCACCAGGGGGTGCATTGAGTCGATCCGAAGCCCCCTATCGGCGGATCGACCGCGAGCTCACCACCCTCCGTTGTTCAACAGGATCTGCACTCCATTGAGCGAGAGCACGAGGTCCTGCCTCCCGTCCCCATCGACGTCCGCCACGGCGTACGCATACACAGTGCTGTTCGTTGCGCCGGGAATCAGCTCGACGCTACCGAAGCCCGCGAGGGGCTGGTCGAGCAATACGTTCTTCAGCGTGCGAACCGGGTCCGCGTCCGCGACGAGGTCGTCGTAGCCGTCGCTGTCGACATCGATCGGCACGAAGAAGCCGGCGGGGCAGGCCTCGCCGCCGCCGCCGAAGTTGCCCGAGCCGTCGTTCGCCAGCCACTGGATGCAGCCGGTGTCGCTGCGAACGAACACGAGGTCTAGCCCCGACGCGCCGTCGATCTGGGCGGCGCGGAGACCCAGCGAGCTGTCCATCGAAGGTACCACGATCGTGGACGTCTGCGGGCTCGCCGAGCCGGGATTCACGTAGAGCGTGACAGAGGTCGTCGTGCCCTCCGCGAACAGGACGTCCGGATATCCGTCGCCGGTGACATCCGCGACCTCGAAGGCGTCGTCGGGGGACGACTGCGCAGTCGTGGCGATCACGGTCGCGACCGGGCTGAAGGTCGGCGGGTCGCCGCCGGTGTTCTCGAGCCAACGGATCGTGCCGCTGGTCAGGAACGACGCGGTGTAGACGATGTCCGTGTCGCCGTCCAGGTCGAGGTCCGCGACGCGAAGGTCGACCAGGAGGCCGCCCTCGGTTGCGTGCGTCGTGTCCGAGAAGCTCGGCGGGTCGTTGCCGTCGTTCTCGAACCAGATGACCCCCCCGCCGAATCCGAATCCCTTCTGCAGGAGATCCACGTCCGGGTCCGTCGTCGAGGAGCGCGTGGCGACGATGGGGACGGCACCGGTCGCCGGCGACGGCAGCGTGAGTTGCTCGCTGAAGTCGAGGTCCGGGCAGCCGCCCGCGTTGAAGTAGATCTTCACGCCGTCGGTCGGGTCGGATCCGCTGACGATCACGTCGGTCGTCCCGTCCCCGTCCATGTCGTCGGCCGCGAGGCCGTGCTCCGCGCTCTCTCCGTTCCAGAGCGACTGGCTCGAGAAGTACGAGCGAATGCGGGCGAGGAACACACCCTCGCTGCCGTCGGTCAGCTCCAGCCGGAAGGCCAGGTCGCCGCGGTCGTTGAACACCCTACGCCCGTCCTGTCCTGCGGACACGTAGGGGAACACCTCTACGCGGGAGACCGTGCGGAAGTCGCCTGGGGCAACCTCGAACGCGTAGCCCTCGACGGCGATCGGCGTCACCTCGCCGTCGCGATAGGTCGCCCAGAGGCCGCGCTCGCCGGTAGTGAGGGCCAGGACGAACGCGGCCTGGCGTGCGTCGTTCAGCGCGATCGGAGCCTGGGTCACGTCGCTCCCCGCGAGGTCCATCGGCGCGTAGCTCGCGGTCGTGTCGTCCGGCAAGGGCGCGAAGAACGCGGAGGGGTCCACGACGTAGTCGTCCTCGAGGCCCGTCCCCTCAGCGGCGAGCGCCGTGAGCGTCCCGTGGTCCTGGTCGGCCAGGACGACGGCCCAGCCGCGCGCCGGAGGCTCGTCGCGCAGCACGCGGTACAGCACTTGATCCCAAGCGTTCTGCGCGACGCCGTCGAAGAAGTCGACCAGGACGGGAGAAGCGGTCGAGCCACGATCGAGCATCGTCCGGCCGACGCCGGAGCGCCATGTCTCGAGACGTTCCTCGTCGGAGCCCGGCGCGGAGACCTCGATCGTGTAGGCGACCGACCCCAGCGCGTTCACAGTGACTTGCTCGTCGAGGAAAGCGAGAATCGGCGGAACCGACCCGCCGCGCACGACGGACGTGGCGGGCGTCAGGAACCACCCGGTGTCCACGATCCCCGCAGGTGTGCTCGCGAAGAAGACCACCTCGCCGGCGTCGTTGATCGAGGGGGTGAGGAACTCGGCGAACGAGCCGAAGCCGTCGTAGGCAGCGAGTCCGTTCCAGGCGAAGCAGCAGAGCCCGGTACCTGGTTCGTCCCGGAGCAGGAGCTCGACCGGCGTCGCCCCGGCATCGGTTCCGCTCACTTCGAGTACCAGGGAGCCCGCGCTGTTCATCGCATACGGGCCGTCGGCCGTCGTGAAGGTGAAGGGACTGGCGTACGGCAAGCTCGGGCCGCCGCAACTCGCGAGCCCGGTGTTCCCCGGCCCGAGCGTCACAACGTGGGACAACGGCTCGGCCGCGCGCTTCGTCAGGACGCGCGGGACGCCCGCGACCGTGCCCCGGAAGGCGATGTCGCCGGCGTCGTTCAGCAGGATGGACGCCGGGTCGATCGTCTCCAGGGTGCCCGCACCGCCGGGCAAGCCAGCGACCGCGTCGCCCGTGGCTACCAGCACCGCCTGCGTGCCGTCGCAGTCGAGCAGGCGCAGGGACTGCGCTCCGAGGGAGTCCTCCGCATGGTATAGCAGCTGACCCGCGGCGTTGACGAGCGGAGCGCCGTCGAGCTGCGCGATCGCGCCCCCACCGAGAGGGCCGGCCATCGGAGCCCCCGCCGGTGCGCCGGCCATGGGGATCGGTGCAGGCGCACCTCCGACCAGCGCAACCGTGTCGACGACCACCGGCGGGTTGGCCGACAGGTCAGCCTGCGGCGGGCCATCGCACGGGACGGATTCCGAAACCGTGACGTGCAGCGCCCCCCCGAGCTGAATGCACGACCCCGCGATGCAACCGGGTTGGATGTCGAACGCCAGCCCGGGATCGAGTCCGATGCCGCCGATCTGCGGCCAAGCGTTCGAACCGGACACGATCGCAGGGACCGTTCCCCACACCTCGAAGATCCCGAGGGTGCAACTGACGTCACATCCGATCGGCGGCGCGACCGGCAACGGCGTGCTGGCGGTACCGAACAGGAAGATGAGCGCGCTCGTGCAAGCGGGGTCCATGCCGGCGACGTCGATCCTCGCGTTGCTGTCACACCAGGAGCTCTCGGCGGGTGTGACGACGACCGACATGCCGCCCGTCCATGGCATCTGGCCGCTGCATCCGGTGCCGGGCAGGGGATCGTTCTGGGCACTCGTCAGCGAGGCGGTCGCGAGTGCGAGGGTGAGCGAAGCGAGATATCGAAGTGGGCGCGTGCCGTCCTGCATGAACGATGGAGCGACGTCGCATCCTCGCCCGTTCGTGTAGATTCCGAAAAGTGTCCGCGGTCGTGCAACGGTGTTGCGCTCGACCGATCGAGGACATGCTCTCCCACGAGCTGGATTCCGGGACGAGCCCGGCGATCGACTGCCGGGTCGTCACGTTCACAGCAGACACCAGCCAGCGCCACTAGCGCCCGATCGACCGTCCGAGGTCTACCGTTTCATCGCAACTCAACGACTCGCCCCGTCGAACAAGCGCCGGACCTCCACGTCGCTCAGTGGTCGCGGATAGACCGCTGGCTCGCGGATGTCACCGTCCCAGGTCTGGGAGAAGCGCCACTCCCCCGATGTCGCGCCGATGGTGATCGACACATCGTCGGGGTTCGAGATCTTGCCACCCTTCCAGGGCTTCGAAGCGACCCGCTCACCGTTCAGGTACAGGCGGATCTCACCCACCCGCTCATCCGCGACCGCAGCGACCGACTGCCACGCGTCGAACTCGACGGGCGTCTCATGGAACAGGTCGCTCCACGCGTGCCTCGACTCGTTCCAAACGCGCCAACGAAGGCCGTTCCGCTTGAGATCGAAGTTGAGATTGAAGCCGCCCGACTGGGTCCGTCGATGCCCGCTGATGATCCTTCGGGAGTATCCGTAGTCGGAGTTCGAGACTCGAATCCACGCTGCGACGGTGACGCCGTCATGGAACGAGTTCCAGTCGACCGGCCCGACTCGCACCTTCTGCGCACCGGCGAACCGCATGAATCGCAGTCCGTTCTCGGCCTCGATCGCTGGCCAATCCGGATCACGCGCGTCCACCGCGTCGTCGATGACGCCGAGAACTCCGAGTGGACCGCCGACTTCGGGATCCCAGTCCTCACCGAGGATCGCGTGATCTGGTGTCGTGTCGTAGACCGGCGACGGAGACCGCTTCCCCCGGTATCGCGAAAACTGCCGCTCGATCTTCTGGTCTTCGCAAGGAAACGCACCCGTCGGCACGTAGGGCGCCGGCGCCTGCACAGGATGGCGCAACGGAATCGTCCTCTCCGCCGGCTCGAAGAACCCTCGGCGATGTGCCCGGTACGACTCGTGCAAGTAGACCTTCGCGTCCGCCTCCGCGCTCCCGTCCTGGAACTCGATCAGACGACTCAGCGGGGTCGTGCCGCCGTGATACTTCGTCAGGGCCGCGACCTGCAAGAACGTCACGCCCCACCGCTGTTCGGTGATCGACTTGTTTCCGGTCCGGTCATCGGGACCGACCACGTGCGTGTGTCCTCCAACCCACATGTCGATCGCCGGACGACCGTTGGCCTCCTGGAACTCGCGGAAGAACGTGGCGAAGGCGTCGGTGGCAGAGGAGAACTCGAGCTTCGGTGATCGCGTCTCGACGAGATAGTACAGGTAGGAAGCGTGTGCTCGGTCGAGCTTGGAATGGTGGTACCGACTGCCTTCGTCGACCCCGGACGCCGTCGTCGTGTCGCGGAGCACGTGATGGTGAACCGTGATGATGATCTTGTCCTGGTTCGCGAGCACCTGGGACTTCCACCACTCGAACGACTCGCGCGTCAGCGCTCCCGCCGGATACCCACCATAGCCACCATCATCGGCCTCGCCCTTGCCGACCGGATGAGGAAGGTCGTTTCGATCGGAGAGCATCAGAAACAGGATGTTCCCAGCGACGAAGCCGTAGTGATCCCATTCACCGAACACCGGGAACGGTCGCCGCGACGCGTCGATCAACGATGTCTCACGGTGCTCACCCAGAGGGTCGATCCACTCCTCGAACCAGTTCGTCTCACTCTCCGGATCGAAGTGGCTCGCATCGTGGTTCCCGGACACGCTGTAGATCTGTTCGCGCAGATGATGTCGAAGCGCCTGCGTCTGGCGCAGGTACTCGAGCCCCTCCTTCTCACGAGGGACCCGGTTCGTTCCGCAGATGTCGCCCGCGTTGAGCATGATGTCCCAGTCGAACGCCGGAGATCCGTCGATCTGTCCTTCGGACTGACGAATCGGACGCGCGAGACTCTCGCGCCCCATCCGGAGATCGACGGACAAGTGCGCACAACTCGTCGCCCAGACGGCGAACCGCCGCGGCGAGCCATGCTCGACGGATTCCGTGCGGTCCCCAGAGGACGAGGCACACGCGAACAGGAGCAGCAAGCTGCCGACGCAGCACGATTGGAACAGCACGGGGAGTATCCGAGGAACCATGGGAGGGAGCACCCGCACAGGATACGCCATCCCCGATGCAGTCGAGGCGGTCCATCCCGTGGTTCGACGTCACGAGCGACGATCCGCACGCCGGTCGATGCGCCGCGCGCGATCGCTAGACGCCGCGCTGGCGCATGACCCAGGACGCCGACAGCAGCAGTAGCAACACGAGCGCCGCTGCCCCCCACTCACTCATCGCCGGGACGGCCGGCACGACGGCGGACACCTGCACCTGGCCTCGGATCTCGCCGCCGGGAAACATCGACGAGTGGATGACCACGTACCACAGCCCGGCCAGTATGTCGGCGGCCTGCGACGCGCTGACCGTCGCGGATCCCGCGCTCGGGCTGCCGACCGCGATCGGGAGCTGAACCCCTGCGTTGGCTCCGACCGCCGCGGGGCCGTGGAAATGCGCCACGGTCTCGGGGGCGAGGAGGCCTGCGGACGTGATGTTCCACGTCAGCATGTTCGTTCCCGTATCGAGGGTCACCATGCCGGTTCCCGTCGCAGGCGAAGCATTCGGCGGAACGACTTGCGTCGCGTCGATCGGGAACGTCCCCGAGTAGGTCTGTGCCTCTGCCGACGAGCACACGAGAACGAGCGTGGAAACGGCGGCGA
>JAGQQZ010000395.1 GCA_020425915.1 Planctomycetota bacterium
CGGTCTGCTTGATCGCGAGCACGTCCGGATCGGATGCGGCCTCCCGCAGCAACTCGACCACCGGCAGAAAGCTCTGGTACGGGTGGTGGAGCAGCACGTCGCCGCGCTTGATCGTCTCGAAGATCGTCTCACCGCCTTGCAACTCGACGGGAGTCGCGGGCACGAACGGCGCGAACTTGAGACGTGGCTCGTCGATGAGTTCGAACAGGGACGCCAGTCGGTGGAGGTTGACGGGCCCCTCGACGCGATACGAGTCGACTTCGGCGAGCGCGAACTGGGCGAGCAGGAAGCGCTCGATGTCGCGCGGGCAATCGTGGTCGATCTCGAGCCGAACGGCGTCGGCGAATTGGCGCGCCATGAGTTCGCCCTGCAGCGCCTTCATCAGGTCTTCGACCTCCTCCTCGTCGACCCAGAGATCGCTGTTGCGAGTCACGCGGAACTGATAGCAGCCGCGGATCTTCATCCCCGGGAACAGCGCCGAGACCCGATGTTCGATGATCGTCGACAGCAGCACGAACTCGTGCGGCGCGGTCGCCAATTCGGGTGGCAGCTCGATCAGTCGGGGCAGCACGCGCGGCGCCTGGATGACCGCGAACCGCGCCATCCGACCGAACGCGTCCTTGCCCTTGACCGCGACCACGAAGTTGAGGCTCTTGTTGATCGTCCGCGGGAAAGGATGCGCGGGGTCGAGGCCGATCGACGTCAGCACGGGCTGGACCCGCTGGTCGAAGTACTTGTCGATCCAGAGCTCCTGCTCGGGGGTCCAGTCGAGCTCGGTCAGGATCCGAATCCCTTCGCTCGCGAGGGCCGGGAGGATCTCGTGGTTGAGCGCGGCGTACTGGTCGGCGACGAGTTGGTGCGCTTCGTCCGAGACGAGCTGGAACACGGTCTCCGGTCGCAGTCGGTCGGGGCGCGAGACGCCGATCTCGAACTGGATCTGCTGCTTGAGACCGGCGACGCGGATCTCGAAGAACTCGTCGAGGTTGGAGGTGGAGATCGCGAGGAAGCGCAGGCGTTCGAGCAGCGGAATGCTCTCGTCCTGGGCGAGCTCGAGCACGCGCCGGTTGAACGCGAGCAGGCTCAGTTCCCGATTGAAGTACGGCTGCTGGATCGCGTCCGTCTCGGCGGACGGGTCGCCGAGACGGTTCGGCACGGACGCCGGAGCCGACGGTTCCTGCGACTCTTGCTTGGTCTTGCCGTTGGGATCTCGGGACATCGGGGGGGGCCGCAGCGCGTGCGAGAACGCCGACGGATCGCACACTCTATACCAGGCGCATCGGAATTCGGGACGCGGCGACTCAAGCGCGCTTGCTGTACAGTGGTCGCCGTATGTCGTTGGTCGATTTCGAGTTCGGGCACGCCGTCACGTCCCGCGAGCGGATTACATCGTTTCTTCACACTGCGCCCTGAGCACGGCATGGCGATCAGCGTCTTCGATCTGTTCTCGGTCGGCATCGGCCCGTCGAGCTCGCACACGGTGGGGCCGATGCGCGCGGCCGTCCGCTTCCTGGAAGGGCTTCGTCGGCGCGGCGAGTTCGATGCCGTCACCGAAGTGAAGGTCGAACTGTTCGGATCCCTGGCGGCCACCGGTCGCGGACACGGCAGCGACAAGGCTGTCGTGTTGGGGCTCGAGGGCGAGACTCCGGAGCACGTCGACGTCGACGGTGTCGAGGATCGGCTCGCGCGCCTGCAGCGCGACGGGACCATCCGACTGCTCGGCGAACTCGAGATCGGTTTCCGGATCGATCGGGACATCGCGATGCGTCGCAAGTCGCTGCCGGGGCATCCGAACGGCATGCGATTCGTCGCACTCGCGGACGAGCGCGAGGGGGTCGAGCGGGGTTGATTGTGCGTCGAGCGACGCGCGCCGGGCATGCAAGAGCGGGAGAGCGTCGAGGAGGGAGATAGCGTATAGACGGGGGGTCGCTGTATCATTAGAAAGAAAGACGACCTGC
>JAGQQZ010000396.1 GCA_020425915.1 Planctomycetota bacterium
GCCAGCGGCGGACTTCGGCCGGTGGTCGAGTTGATGTTCGGTGACTTCATCACCTGCTGCACCGATGCGCTCGTCAACCACGCGGCGAAGCTGCAGTACATGTACGCCGGACAGGTGCACGTGCCGTTCACGTTGCGGATGCCGATCGGTCGACGCAACGGCTACGGCGCGACGCACTCGCAGAGCCTGGAAGGGATGTACCTGAACGTGCCCGGGCTTCGCGTCGTCTGCCCGGCGACGGTTCCCGACGCCGTGGGACTGCTCCGCGCTTCGATCCGCACCGACGCACCGGTCCTGTTCCTCGAACCGAAGCTGCTCTACCCGAAGCGCGGCACGATGCCCGCCGCGGACCACGTCGTCCAACTCGGCGAGGCGCGCATCGATCGCGAGGGCTCCGATCTCACGCTGATCACCTATGGGCTCTGCCTCGAGCTGTGTCGTGAAGCAGCGGAGTCGCTCGCGGCACGTGGCCACGAGGTCGAGATCGTCGACCTGAGGACGTTGAGCCCGTTGGACCGCGAGACCTGCATCGCGTCGGTGTCGAAGACCGGACGCGCGATCTGCGTCCAGGAGTCCAGCGCGACCGGCGGCGTCGCGGACATCGTGATCGGATCGATCATGCCTGACGTGTTCGGCTACCTGCGCGCACCGCTGTCGAAGGTCGGCGCCGCGCACTGTCCGATCCCGTCCTCGCCCGAACTCGAGGACCTCGTCATGCCGCAGGCGCGCGACGTCGTTCGCGTCGCCTTGCGGTAGCTGACCGAGTTCTGAGGGTTCACAGGCCTCCAGGCGGGGTTCGGGGCCCTGGACGGTCGAGCGTCGAACGTCTACGCCCCGCCCGAGACGCCACACGCTGCACCGAGTCGCCGATGGGAGCGGGCCGTCGCGATCGCAGGCTCCCGATCCGGCTTGGAGCCCCTCATGACATGCGGGGTTGCGGTCCAATCCGACCCGGCAGTTGCGGCATAATCGGAGCCATGCGCTCTCCGCACCGATTCGCGCTCTTGTCCCTCGTCGCTCTCGTGGTTTCGGCCGCCGCGCCGGCTCAGGACGATGTCGGTCTGCAGCTGTCGCAGGCACTGCTCGAGGACGCGTTCGTCGCGCCGATCCACGACGGCGGTGACACGCGTCCCGACTACGGTGTCTGGGCGACAGGACGCAGCTACAAGGTCTCGTTCCACGGCGGCATGAGATTCCATCCCGTCCTCGGCGCAGCGGCGTCGCGCGGTTGGCCGCTCGGTTGGCGCACGGTGGAGGTTTCGTTCGGTGGCGAGACCGTCGACACGAAGCGAGCCCCCGACTTCGTCCACGACGATTGGCGTGCCGAGTATCGCTACGGTGGATTCACCGAGGTGTACGACGTGCGACCCGAGGGCGTCGAACAGACGTTCGTGATCCACGAGCGACCGCGCCGGATCGGTGACCTGGTCGTGCGCGGTGCCATCGTGTCCGACCTGGTCGCGGATCCGCGGCAACCGCGGCATGCGCCGCTCGCGTTCCGCATTCCGAACGGCAGCGACGTCGTGAGCTACGGCGAGGTGACCGCGGTGGATGCGCGCGGTGCCCGCTTCCCGATGCTGACCGCGTTCGACGGCGAGAGCGTGACGCTCCGGCTCGGCGCGGACGCCGTTGCCCGTGCCGCGTTCCCGCTGACGGTCGACCCGCTCCTCGCGACGGTCCTGCTCAACTCGTCGACGGCGATCGTCGACGGCGCGTCGGTCGTCCACTCGCGAGTCGGGAGCCGCCTGATCGTCGTCTACACGCGCGAGACCACCGCGGGCGCATTCGACA
Source organism: Planctomycetota bacterium (assembly GCA_020425915.1). Lineage (GTDB taxonomy): Bacteria > Planctomycetota > UBA1135 > UBA1135 > UBA2386 > JAGQQZ01. Next base: position 1,792 of record JAGQQZ010000396.1, read on the forward strand.
TCTACGGGCGAGTGTTCGACACGGACTTCCAGAACGGCGTGCTCGTGTTCGCGGACGCGGACGAGTTCACGTCCTACTCCAACCCGTCGGTCACGGTCGTCGGTGGCTCGCCGGTGCGGTGGGTGGCGGCGTTCGAAGCCGAGATTCTCGGCAACCCGACGCCCTTCCGAATCGCCTACCACGTGCAGGACGTCAACGACCTGGTGCTCGACTCGACGGTCTCGTTCCTGCCACAGAACACCGGCACCTCACGCCGTCGGCCGAGCGCGGGAGGATCCGACGAAGACGGTGGATCGCCGATCGCCTTCATCGTCTGCGAGGAGGAGGGCAACAACGCGATGAACGCCAATACGCCCTCGACCGGCATCCGCGGCGTCCTCCTGAACACCAGCACGGGTGTCACGACGGAGACCCTCAACCTCGTGAACCCGGCCGGCTCGATCGACCGAGAGTCCCCCGACCTGAACCAGAAGACCGCCGGTGGCGCCGAGCCCTGGGTCGTCGTCTGGCAGGAACAGGACGGCTCGGCGCCGGGTGACGACTGGGACGTGCGCGCGGCGCTGTGCTCGACGACCGGCTTCGTCGGCCTCGACGGGAGCGAGATCCTCGGCGAGACCGGGATCGCCAAGCACAACGTGCGGCCGAAGGTCGACGGCCGACTCGGCCGCTACATGGTGACCTACTCGACGCTCGCCAACTCCGGCGGCCCCTCGAGCGCGATGTCGTCGCTGACGCTCCGCGCGCACCAGTTCGACTGGAGCGTGTCGTCTCCATCGCCGACCGGCCGCGCGGAGTTCCTCGTGCGCTCCGCCGCCGTCCAGCTCAAGAACGCCGACCTGTCGTTCGACGCCGGCACCGACGGTCACTGGGTCAACATCACCGACGCGTTGAGCGCGGGGTTCGGCGGTGGGTTGTTCGTCGACCGCATGAACAAGCAGGGGATGGCCGAGTCCGCCGCGATCGCGCCGGCGCTGCAGGTCGCGACTCCGTACGGCATCACCTACGACTCGGAGAACGAGCGCCAGGCGATCGTCTACTCGGAACCCGACGAGCAACCGTTGCGCGGCGTCGTCATGACGCTGCCAGCGCCGCCGTTCCCGACGTTCCTCGGCTCCGGTTGCGGCACTCCGACGGCCACGATCGGCACCGTCGGTCACGCCCTGGCCGGCAGTCGCGACCTGTTCATCCGGATGACGGGTGGGCCGGCGATGTCGCCGGTCGGTCTGTTCATCTCGCGAGGGTCGCTGTCGACGCCGCTCGACTCGATCGGCTTCCCGGGCTGCAACCTCGAGGTCGACGGCGGGCCGCCGTACCTGTTGACGGTTCCGGGCACGACCGACGGTTCGGGCACCCGCGCGGTGCCGTTCTCGGTGCCGCCGGCGATGACCGGCCTGCTGTTCTTCCAGTTCGCCTACATCATCCCGTCGATGCCGACGCCGACGCTCGGCATGACGAACGGGATGCAGGTGATGTTCACTCTGTAGGCTTCGCCCGTCGCGCCGCGCGGAGCCGTCGGTTGACGATCCAGATCGCCGCGCCGACGCACGCGATTCCGAGCACGGCGACGGACTCGTACCGCGCGAGGTCGTGCAGGAAGTGCTGGAGCGCCTCGCCGAGGTACCAACCACCCGCGCCGAACGCCACCGCCCACACGGCCGCCCCGACGAGGTTGAGGACGAGGAACCGCGACGGACTCACGCCCGCGGCGCCGAGCGCGAACGGGATGACGGTCCGCAGCCCGTACAGGAAGCGCGACGTCAGGATCACCAGGAGCTGGTGCCGTCGCACGAGTTCGGTGACCTTCGCGGTCCTGGCACGCCAACCGGGCCGGCGATCGAGGAACGACTGGCCCTTCTTCCTCCCGATGTGGAAGTAGAGCAGGTCGCCGAGCGAGCTCCCCGCGAACGCTGCCAGCATGACCATGGGCAGGTCGAGCCACCCGCGATGCGCCGAGAAGCCTCCGAGGACCAGGATCGTCTCGCCCTCGAGGAAGGTGCCGACAAGGATCGCCCAGTACCCGAAGGTCGCGATGAAGTACTCCATGCTATCGCGCCGCTCCGGCGCGGGGCCCGCGCGATCCCATCTCCGGCCGGTCCGTCATTCGCTCCAGTGCGTGCGTTCGAGCAGATCGAACACGAACCGCGCGGTCAGGCCCCAGAGCGTTCCGGTCTCGAGTTCGTAGTGGGGCATCGGTCGCGAAACGCGTGGCACGTCGCGCCAGTCCCAGCGGGCGCGATCCGCGAGGTGCTCGATCTCGGGGTGGGCGATGCTGGCGACCTCTCGGGTGTCGGGGATCGGCACGAAGTCCGTGCCGATCCGTCCGACGATGACGTGGACGTGGAACCCCGCGTTGCTGACGCGGGACGGCAGGCCGCCGAGGACGACGACGTCGGCCGGGTCGAGCCCGAGTTCCTCGTGGCTCTCGCGCAGCGCGCATTCGAGCGGTGACTCGTCGCCCTCTCGGCTACCGCCGGGGAATGCGATCTGACCCGCATGACTCGGCATCGAATCCGTCCGGCGGATCAACAGGATCGTGTCGGCCGCATCGCGCCGTTGGATCGGAACCAGCACGGCGGCCTGCCGGAAGCCGGGCTTCGGCGTCCAGATCTCGGGTACGGGATCGAGAGCGCGTCGGAGGATCTCGTCGGTGCGGTTCAAACCGTGGGTGGCATCGAAAGTCCCGGGGCCGGGCGGCACAATACCCGTCATGCTCGAGACCGCGCGGGATCAGGGCCATCCGTGGCTGCACCAACTGTCGTTCTTCCTCGCGAACCGAGTGGGCTCGCTCGAGAAGGTGTCGAACGCGCTCTCCGAGGCGGACGTCAGGATCTGCGGGATCTCGATCCTCGACGCGCACGACCACGCGGTCGTCCGGTTGATCGTCGACGATCCGGGCAAGGCCGAGAAGGTCCTCGAGTCGCAGGACCGGACGGTCTGCGTCACGCGCGTGCTTGGCGTGGTCGTCGACGACAAGCTCGCGAACCCGATCGGTGCCCTGCTCGATCCGTTGCTGCGTGCCGAGTTGAGTGTCTGCTACGCGTATGCGCTGATCGCTCGTCCGAACGACGAGGCCGTCGTTGCCCTGCTCGCGGACAACGTGGACATGGCAACGCGCGTGTTGCGGAAGGCCGACTTCAAGCTGATTTCGCAGCGAGACCTGCAGCGCGACTGACACGACGGGCCGGGGGAGCGAAGATGGCGCACCCGGCATGAACCGCTTCGTCTCCTCGATCCTCTGCGCCGTCTTCGGCGGTGCCGCCGTCTGGCTGCTGCTGCGGGCGACGGCCGAGCCGGTCCTGCCGGCGACCTTCGAGCGACCCGCCGAGGTGGTGTCCGAGCACGTCGACCCGATCGTCGAGACCTTGGTCGATCTCGATTCGGACCCGGTCCCGAGCGACTACGACGACGAAGTCGAGCGCCTCGACCTCGAGGACCCGAACGGCGCGCCTCGACCCGGCCCGGTGCTGACCGTCGTCGACACCGGGGCGAACGGACAGCCGGTCCCGGCGGCCGAAGTGTTCTACGCGGTACGCGAGTCGGCACACGAAGCGAACGGGGATCGCCCGCTCCAGCACGTGGCCGAACTGCCGGTCCGCTACGGCGTGAAGGCGACGACCGATGGCGAGGGTCGGGTCCGGCTCCCGCCGATCCGCGGTCCGGTCCTGGTCGTCGCGCGCAAGGACGGACAGTTCGGCTTCCGTGTCATCGGTCCTCACCACGCCGAGGAGGAGCGGCTCGGTCTGGTCACCGACGAGACCCTGCGGATCGCGATCCTCGACGACGAGAGCGGTGAGGGCGTTCGCGACGTTCCGGTCGGGATCTTCGAGCGTGACGGTCGACGCATGCGGCGTCGGCTCCGCGTGCTGTCGGACGAGGCCGGCAAGGTGGTGATCCCGCACTTCCAGTTGCACCGGGAGAAGCTGCGCGCGCAGGGCTCCGAGTTCGTCGCCGCCGTCCTCGCGCCGTTCGC
>JAGQQZ010000397.1 GCA_020425915.1 Planctomycetota bacterium
GCAGCGACGCCAGCGGCGTCGCCAGCCGAACGTTCGGCCGCACTCGGCACAGTTCTTCGTCGCGCGCTGCACGAACGGCTCGTTCGCGACCACTGCGAGCGCGGATGCAGTCGATCGCCTATCCTGCGCGAATGCGGCCCACCCGACCATGAGCGCCGGTTCGCCCTTCGAAGCACGCCCGTGGTGGGCGCTCGACGACGACCCCGGAACGAAGGACCTGCTCGTGCCGGTCGGCACGAGCCTGACCCACGCCGCGACGCGCAGCCTCGTCGACGACGCCGTCGAGGATCTTCGGCCCATCTACGACCAGATCGCTCGCGCGCTCGACGAGGCCTGCGACGGCCTTCCTCGGCGACCGTGGCCGGCGCTGTCCGCATGCGGCAGCGGGATCCGCACCGCGTTCCAACCGCACCCGCCCGATCTCGACGCCAAGGCCGCGATCTTCGTCGAAGTCGATCGCAGCGAGCCGCTCGAGGCGACGTCCGCGGAGATCGGACTCGCCCTCGTGCCCGCGTTCGTCGCGGCGATCGAACGCAGCGAACAACTGCGGGTCCATCGCCTGCACCTGCCCTGGATACGTCCGACGGCCGCCGAGATCATGAACTCGTCGTTCGGCCCGAAGCCGCCGTGGCAGGCCAAGTACCTCTGGTCGCGTGAGGCCATGGACGCCGGTCGACTCGAAACGGAAGAGGGTCCGCTCGAGTTCGCAGCCGCGCTCGCGAACAGTCGGCTCTGGTCACTCGTGTTGTCGCTCGACGCCCCGCACCGTCCGGTCTCGATGGACGTCGAACTCCACCTCGTGTACGTCGAGCCCGCGACCAAGCAGGCGCACGCTCTGCTCTCGGGCTACAAGACGTCGTCGATCGGCCGCGTCTTCTTTCGCGACCGCGACGCGTTCGGTTATCGCGCGCTCGAACGCAGGGCCACGGCGGCGCACGGCTACAAGGAGGTCTCCGGCCACGTGATGAACCTCGTGTCCGACGCCCGCGCGCTCTACCTAGGCGGCGACTTCCAGCGCGCGTTGAAGCTGCTGATCGAACCGACCGCCGCGGCGCGCGAGACCGACCTGCTCGAGACCTTGCGGCAAGAGGTGCGATCGCCGATCTGGCGCGCACGCGGGCTCGCGCAATCGCTGAAGGCGCTCGATGCGTTCGAGCAGGCCGGCATTCGCGAATCCGATCAGGTCGCCGTGCGTCGCGAACCGACGCTCGAGGAGTTCGTGCGCGTGCTCGGTGCCGCGGACGCCGCGGACGCGCGAGCGGTCGAAGCGATGCGCCGGCTCGTCGAATCGCCTTCGGCCTGGCGAAACGCGACCGGCGAAGTCCGCCGAGCGGCGATGGCTCACATCCAGACGAGGGCGCAGGAGCGCGCGCACGCGGTGTTCTCGACGGCGCCGGAGATTCTCTCGCGCTGGTTCGAGGGTTGAGACCGGAACTACGCCGCAACGGAATCTCCGGGCGGTGCGAACGAGTTCTCCCGGGTCATCGAGACTGCTAGACTCCTTGGCGATCCACCGCCCGCTCAGGAGACTCACGCATGCGGAAGCTCTCGCCTCGCCCCCAGGACCGCCTCGGGGCGGTGTTGCCGTTCGTCCTGCTCTCGCTCGGCATCGTCCCGCGCGCGACCGCGCAGTGTTCGCCTCCCGCGACCGGCGCTGGCAGCGTGTCGTTCACGACGCTGCTCGACCCGTTGACGGGGCTCATCGACCACAGGGGCGTCACGTACATCGGCGGTGAGATCTTCGTGACCGGTCTCGATGTGATGACGGGAACACGCACCGTCGTCGCGTTCGACCCACTCACGTTGACGACGCGCAGCTTGAGCGGACTGACGAGCACCGGACTCGACGGTGTGTCCCCGATCGACTGGTATCTCGGCGCGACCGACGGCGTTCACCTCATCCTGTTGGGTTTGTCGAACGGTGCGCCCGAGCTCCACTACGTCGACATCAACGGCAATCCGGTGCTCGCGATCGAAGCCGCGAACGGCACGCAGACGCTCACGCAAGCGGCGGTCTCGATCATCGCCAATCTCGGATCCCCGAGCGGCCTGGCGTTCGACCCCGACGCGAACGGTGGCGACGGGGCCGTGCTCGCCATCCACAACTTCAGCGGCTCGTTCGGTACGCCTCCGTCCGCGAACATCTCCTGCCTCGACCTGGACGGTGCCGAACTGCCCGGCATCGGGAGCCTTTCGACCACCGCACGCGGCCTGGCGCTCGATCCGCTCCGCGACCGCCTGTGGAGCAGCCTGGATATCCCCAACTTCGACCAACTCGACGAGTTCTACGAAACGCTCGACACGAGTGTCGCCGGGCTGCAGCCGCAAGTCGCGACCGGACGATCGACCTGTGTCGAGAGTGCTTCCGGGGATTCCCACTACGTCGAAGACAGCCCGTTCGCTGGTCCGGACGACGCAGAGCTCTTGGTGATCCGTCCATTCGCCGGACCGCTGTTCGAGGACGTCCTGACCGCCTACCGCGCCCCACACGTCCCCGAATCGATCGGCTCCGGATGCGGCACGCCGACGATGGAACTCACGACGACCTGGCCCCAGGGCGACGGATCGTTCGTCACCTTCACGCTCGCGAACGTCCCACCGCCGTTCGCCTCGGTCGCGCTCCTGTCACTCAACGAGATCCCGGGCGGCCTGCTGCTCGACATCGTGGGCGCGACGGGGTGCAACCTCTACATCTCCCCGGTCGTGGCGCAGTTCGCGTTGACCCCACCGGGCACGGCGTCGTTCGGCGTCGGCCCCGGACTCAACGGACTGACCCTGTTCTGGCAGGGCGCCGCGATCGCTCCGGGAGTGAACCCGCTCGGCGTCGTCACCTCGAACGCCGTGAAGTGGCGGCTCTGAAATCTGCCGCGCATCGCGCGCAGCGAATCAGACGCTAGGATCCTCGGCTCGCGCCGATGCTCCAGATCCAACAACTCAGCAAGTCGTACGGCACTCGGGTCCTGTTCGACGACGTCACGCTCGCTCTCAGCCCGGGTGAGCGGCTCGGTCTCGTCGGCCGCAACGGCACCGGCAAGACCACGTTGCTCCGACTGATCCTCGGCCAGGAAGCGCCCGACTCGGGTCGGCTCGACACGCCGAAGCACTACTCGATCGGACACCTCTCGCAGCACCTCGAGTTCACGGAGCCGACCGTGCGTCAGGAGGCATGCCTCGGCCTGCCGGTGCAGGAGGGCGGTTGGGTCGAGGAGTACCGCGCCGAGGAGGCGCTGATGGGCCTCGGGTTCACGGTCGCCGACTTCGACCGACCGCCGAGCGAGTTCTCGGGCGGGTTCCAGGTCCGGCTCCAGCTCGCCAAGGTCCTCGTCTCGCAGCCGAACCTACTGCTGCTCGACGAACCCACCAACTACCTCGACATCGTGTCGATGCGCTGGCTCGAGCGCTACCTGCGCAGCTGGGACGGCGAGATCATCCTGATCACCCACGACCGCGACTTCATGGACGCGGTCACGACCCACACGATGGTCATCCACCGCGGGAAGATCCGTCGCGTGAAGGGGAACACGGCGAAGCTCTACGAGATGCTCGCCGTGGAAGAGGAGATCCACGAGAAGACCCGCATCAACCAGGCGAAGAGCCGACGCGACACCGAAAAGTTCATCGAGCGGTTCCGCTACAAGGCGTCGAAGGCCCGGCAGGTGCAGTCGCGGATCAAGCTGCTCGAGAAGCAGGGCGAGCTCGAGCAACTCGAGGACATCGCGACGCTGTCGTTCCGCTTCAACGCGGCGCCGTTCCACGCACACTCGCTGTTCCGCGCCGAGGGCCTGGAGTTCGGCTACGGCGACGGACCGACCCTGCTCGAGGACCTCTCGATCGAACTCGAGCCCGGTGAGCGCGTCGCGATCATCGGCAAGAACGGCAAGGGCAAGAGCACGCTGCTCAACCTGATCGCGGACGAGCTGAAGCCGCGGCATGGCACGTTCAAGCGACACCCGTCGTTGCGCCTCGCGCACTTCGGACAGACCAACATCGACCGGCTGCACAAGGGGCTGACCGTCGAGGAGGAAGTGATGTCCGTCGTGCCGGACCACAACCGTCGCACCGCGCGCGGCATCTGCGGCCTGATGATGTTCCAGGGAGAGGACGCGGAGAAACCCGTCGACGTGCTGTCGGGTGGAGAACGCGCGCGCGTCCTGCTCGGCAAGCTGCTGGTCAGCCCGGCCAACCTGGTCCTGCTCGACGAGCCGACCAACCACCTCGACATGGAGTCGATCGAGTCGCTGATCGATGCCATGCTCGAATTCCCGGGTGGGGTCATGATCGTGACCCACAACGAACACGTCCTGCACGCCCTCGCCACGAAACTCGTCGTGTTCGACCGCGATCGGGCGCGCTGGTTCGACGGAACCTATCAGGACTTCCTCGATCGGGTCGGCTGGAGCGACGAGGACGACGGACGACGGCTCCGCGCGGACGCCGAGGAGCCGGCGGAAGTCGAGGCGGCGCCGAGCACGAAGAAGCAGGGCAAGGAAGCCCGCAAGCAACGCGCCGCGATCGCCGCCGAGCGCTCGAAGGTGCTCAAGCCGCTCGCGCGTGAGGTCGAGCGGCTCGAGAACGCGATCACCGGGCTCGAGGCCGAACTCGAAACCGCGAGCCAGGCGCTCGAGAAAGCCGCACAGCAGAACGACAAGGACGCGATCGTCGAGCACTCGATCACGACGAGCGACCTGCAGAAGCGGATCGACTCGCTGTTCGAGGAACTCGAGACCGCGTCCCGCAAGCACGACGACGCCGAGGCCGAGTTCGAGCGGCAGCTCGGCGAGTCGGACTGAGACCCGTCGTCACAGCGCGCGTCGCCGCTCGGCCGCGACTCGGTCGGCGTTCGCCTTGCGACGCTGGCTCTCCGCGTCCGCGTCGCGCCGATCCCTCGCGGCCTGGCTCTGCGCGGCCGTCGAATCGTTGCGAGCCTTCGCGTCGGCGCCGGCCTCGGCCTGACGCTTGCGGTTCCCGAGGGCCGTGAGCGCATCGCGCGCATCGCGGTCCGCCGCCGCGAACTCGCCCCGAGCACGCTCGCTGGCAGCACGACGAGCGTTCGTCAGCTCGGCCGAGAGCTGCTGCTGGCGGCGCTGGTTCTCGGACCGTGCGCGCGAGAGAGCGGCGTCGTGTCCGGCCTTGTTGCGGGTGTGCGCTGCGTTGATCTGCGCGTGTTCCGTGTCGCGCGTCCGATAGGCGGCGTCGCGCGTCTGCTTCGAGATGCGATCCGCTTCGCGCAGCTGCGCGTTGTGACGGGCCTGAGAATCCGCCACTGCGCGCGATCGCCAGGCACTTCGTTGGGCGGCGGGGACCGATCGGCTCTGGGATTCGATCCGCGCGAGCTCATTGCGACGCGCCTGCGAAAGACGGTTGTAGTCCGCACGACGCTTGCTCGACGCCGCCTGCAACGCACGGCTGCACCGCGCGGAAGCCTGCTGCGCGAGCCCGGTGAGCCGCGCGTGTTCGGTGCGGTAGACCTGGCTCGCTCGCTGGGTCGCGGCGATCGATGCCTGGTTCGCCGCCCGACTGGCGTTCGTGTAGTTGGTCTGGGCGCGGGCGATCTCGCTGCGCTGCGCGGCGTCGGCGTTCCGACGTCGCGCGAGGCGGCGCCCTTCGATGCCCGCGGCTTCGCGACGGCCATCGGCGTCGATCTTCGCGTGGGCCGCTCGCCGAGCGGCCTCGATCCGCGTCGCCGCACCGCGCAGCGCGGCGTCGATGCGGCCGCGTTCGCCCAGCAACCACTGGTCTGCGGCGCGGCGCGCGGCGAGGCGCTCGGCCTCGATCCCCCGCAGCCGCGCATCGTGCGCTGCGGAAGATTCGGCGACGATCGCGCCGGTCTGGGCTTCGGTCGGGGCGACGCAGAGGACGAACGCGAGAGCGGTCAGGCTGGCAGCGGCGATCGGGCGGAGTCGGCGATTCATGGCGGTGTTTCCGGTTCGGTTCGAGGCACCGACGA
>JAGQQZ010000398.1 GCA_020425915.1 Planctomycetota bacterium
AACCTCCAGGCGCGTCGGTGGTTCGGGCAGGGACCGCGGCGCCTCGACGAGCCGGTCGCCGAGGTCCGCTGGCACCGATTCACGGTTCAGGTAGCGGTAGCTCGCCAGGCGCACGCCGGCGGTCGCGTCGAATCCGTCGTTGGCGAAGGAGACCTCGTAGCTGAGCGGTGCGCCGCTGTCGTAGCGGAGCGTCCCGTCGATCAGCGGGTCGACGTAGCTCGGGCGGGTGAGCCGCACCTCGTGCGCGCCGAGCGGCAGGAACAACCGCTTGGGGACCGGCGCCGCGCACTCGACGCGGTAGCGCGCGCTCGTCGCGTGGCGTTCGCCGCGGCGCCAGACCGTGCTGCGGTCGAAGTCCTGCCAGCCGCCGTCCGACGCCGCGAGCGTCGTGCTCTGCGGCATGTGCACGCCCTGCCAGCCGTTGCTGTCGTAGTAGCTCAGCGTCGCGCCGCGCCACAGCTCCGGGATGCCGTGCTTGTCGCCCTCGACGACCTGGATGCGCATCACGATGCGCTGTTGCACCGGCCGAGCCGCGGACTGGCCGAGTCGAATCTCCTCGCTGAACCCGGGTTCGGAGGCGTGCAGCGGGTTCAACAGGTCGTCGCTGACGATGCCCTGGCGGCGGAAGTCACGCGGCAGGAACAGGAACACCGCCGTCGTGACGACGAGCGCGCTGATCGCGCGGCGCGCGCCCTGTCGGAACACGAATCGCGACGTGCTGCGATCGGGGCTCAGCCGCGCCGTGACGATCGTGCTCGCGTGCAGCGCGACGACGAGCACCAGCGCGTAGATCGCGAACACGATCGAGAACACCAGGTCCTGACAGAACAGGCTGGTGACGAGCGTGATCAGGAACGAGTTGAAGAACAGCAGGTCGGCGCCGGACTGCCGCTTGATGACGTTGACGAGGTGGACCTGACAGAACGCCGCGAGGATCAGCCCGTCCTCGAGCAGGAACGTGATGCCGGTCGTCGTCGCGTCCGTCAGCAGGATCGAGAAGATCGCGACCACTCCGAGGTTCCAGCCGAGGCGGTACCACAGCGCGTCGTGGAAACGGACGAGCAGCGGCGCGAGGAGCGTCGCGGCGTACAGCGGCAGGAGCCAGTTCAGTCCGACCGCGCCCGTGATGTGGACGAACATCACGTTGAGCAGGACCAGCAGGACGAGCTGCAGCCGAAAGGTCGCCCTCATCGTGACTCCTCGCCGAATCGGTCGAGCGCCGCCGGCAGCCGGATCGCGTCGCTGCCGACCGCGACCTGCGGCGGCGGCGTGTCGGGTGCGCACGGCGCCGCGATCGCGAGCCACTTCCACAGATCGGGCAGCGGCAGCCTGCCGGCACCGAACGCCTCGTCGATCTCCTGCGAGCGGACGTAGATCGGCTGGTCGAGGTCCTGCGCGGTCAGCGCGAGCCGCGCGATCGCGCGCAACGACAGCTCGAACTGCTCACCTTCGCAGCGGGCGTCGAACACGACGTCGATCGCGTGGTCGGCGTGTGGTTCGAATTCGCGGATCACGAGTCCGTCGGGACTGCGCGCCGAGGCGCGCCAGTGGACGTCGCGGATCGAATCGCCCTCACGGTAGGCGCGCAGGCCGGCCGTCTCGGTCCGGCCGCTGCCCTGCGCCGCGAGGTCGACACCGCTGTCGTCCCGGCGCAGCGAGCCGGTCGGGTCGACGATGTCCTCGGCGAGCGGTTCCGGGTAGACGACGAGCTTGCGCGGCACCTCGAGTCGTCGGCTCGCTCGGATCACGCCGAGTGGGTAGCTCGAACTCGCGCGGGCGGCCGTGATCTCGTGGATGCCTCGACCGAGTCGCGGCAGGCGGCAGCGGATCGTCTCGTCGGCGCCGACGATCGCCGCGCGACCGATCACGTGGCGCTTGCGACCCAGCACCAGGTCGACCTCGACGTTGACGCTCGGGTGTGGGCCGTTCGCCAGCTGGACCTCGCATTCGGTCAACGAGTTCGCCGCGACCGGCGGCAGCTCGTGGATCGTCCCGGATAGGCGGCGCACGTTCTTCCAGGTCCAGCCGAAGTTCAGCAGCAGGACCACGGTCAGGAACGAGACCAGCAGGAAGAACAGGTTCGTGTACGGGCTCGCGAAGTAGGCCCCGAGCACGACGGCGTAGAACGCGACGGTCTTGGCTCCGAACGAGGTCGGGCTCATCGTCGCCTCAGATCGCCACGTCGACCGACTCGACGAGCTCGGCCAGCACCGACTCCGCGTCGTTGCCGCCGTGCAGGAACATCCGGTGCGACAGGACCGGCTCGGCGAGCGCCTTGACGTCGTCCGGCAGCACGAAGTCGCGGCCGTCGAGGAACGCGCGCGAACGTGCGGCCTGTAGCCAGGTCATCGCGGCGCGCGGGCTCGCGCCCAGCGCGACGGCTTCGTGCTCGCGGGTGCGGCGCACGAACTCGTAGCAGTACTCGGCGACGGGTTCGCTCACGGTCACCTCGCGCACGGCGGCGATCATCTCGCGCATGCGCTCGCTCGTGATCAGCGGCTGCAACTCGCGCAGGGTGGTCTCGGGGTCGTGCCCGCGGTACAGCGCCAGCTCCCGCTCGCGAGTCGGATAGCCCAGGCGGACGCGCACGACGAATCGGTCGAGGGCTGCCTCGGGCACCGGATAGGTGCCGTGGAACTCGACCGGGTTGCGGGTCGCGAGCACCGTGAACGGCGACGCGAGTTCCACGGTCTGTCCCTCGATCGACACGGAGCCGTTCTCCATCGCCTCGAGCAGGCACGACAGGGTACGCGGACTCGTGCGGTTGATCTCGTCGGCGAGGACGAGGTTCGCGAACAGCGGCCCGCGGACGAAGTCGAACGACTCCGACTCGCGCCGCCAGACCATCGAGCCGACGATGTCCGACGGCATCAGGTCGTTCGTGAACTGCACGCGGTTGAACGTCGCGTCGATGCTGGTCGCGATCGTGCGTGCGAGCAGCGTCTTGCCGGTGCCCGGGATCCCCTCGATCAGCACGTGACCGCCGGCGAACATCGCGACGAGGATCGGGTCGAGCACCGCATCGTCGATCGCGACGACGCGCTGCACTTGTTCGCGGAGTCGCACGCCGAGGGCGCGCGCGTCGGGAGTCGTCGCGGAGTCAGTCAAGGTGCGGAGCTCGGTGGGTGGTTCGAGCCTTGGATCGGCAGATCGGCACGTCGGCGTGTGGGTCGGTCGCCAACCGCCCATGCCGTCGGGATTCGGGGGCGCCGAACCGCCCGCAGATTCCGCGGCGGGGCCGGCGGTATGATGGCGGGCGAGAGAGGGCCGGGCGCGAGCCTCGTGCCGGCCAAGAACCCACTGGCGACGGGCGTTCGCTCGCATTGACGCGCGGCCGCGCTACAACAAGGACACTATGGCATCGAAGATCACGATGGCGGCCGGCGGACTCCAGGTTCCGGACGAGCCGATCATTCCGTTCATCGAAGGCGACGGAACTGGCCGCGACATCTGGCGCGCCTCGGTCCGCGTCTTCGACGCAGCTGTCGAGCAGGCCTACGGCGGCTCGCGCAAGGTCGCATGGAAGCAGGTTCTCGCCGGCGAGGCCGCGAAGAACGAGACCGGAGAATGGTTGCCCGACGCGACCGTCGAGGCGTTCCGCGACTACCTGATCGGCATCAAGGGACCGCTGACGACGCCGGTCGGTGGCGGGATCCGCAGCCTGAACGTCGCGCTGCGTCAGCTGCTCGACCTCTACACCTGCCTGCGTCCGGTGCGCTACTTCAACGGCGTCCCGAGCCCGGTGCACCACCCCGAGAAGACCGACATGGTGATCTTCCGGGAGAACACGGAGGACATCTACGCGGGGATCGAGTTCCAGCACGGCGAGGAGGCGACCGACCGCTTCAAGCAGTTGATGCAGGAGAACTTCCCCGAGCGCTTCCAGAAGGTCCGCTTCCCCGGCAGCTCCGGCTTCGGCATCAAGCCCGTGTCGGTCGAGGGCACCGAGCGACTCGTGCGCGCCGCGATCGAGTACGCGATCAAGAACGGTCGCGACAGCGTGACGCTCGTGCACAAGGGCAACATCATGAAGTTCACCGAGGGTGCGTTCCGTGACTGGGGCTACGCGCTCGCGGTCAAGGAATACGGCGCGCAACCCTTGGATGGTGGCCCGTGGCACGTGTTCGAGCGTGACGGCCGGCAGATCGTCATCAAGGACGTGATCGCCGACGCGTTCCTGCAGCAGATCCTCACGCGGCCGGAGGAGTACAGCGTCATCGCGACGCTGAACCTGAACGGCGACTACATCTCGGACGCGCTCGCTGCCTGCGTCGGCGGCATCGGGATCGCGCCGGGCGGCAACATCAACTACGAGACCGGCCACGCGATCTTCGAGGCGACGCACGGTACGGCGCCGAAGTATGCGGACCAGGACAAGGTCAACCCGGGTTCGGTGATCCTGTCGGGCGAGATGATGTTCCGGCACCTCGGTTGGAACGAGGCGGCGGATCGGATCATCGCCGGCATGAACGGTGCGATCGGTGCGAAGACCGTGACGTACGACTTCGAGCGGTTGATGCAGGGGGCGACCCTGAAGAAGTGCTCGGAGTTCGGTGACGAGATCATCGCGCACATGGGGAAGGCCGTTTCGGTGTGAACGATGCGATGAGTCGTTGCGGTCAGTGGGTCGCGGCGGCTCGGTAGCGGGAGCTCGCGAACGCTCGGGTTCCAAGGCGGAGCGAGGCTTCCCCTCACCCGCCCCGTCGCCCATC
>JAGQQZ010000399.1 GCA_020425915.1 Planctomycetota bacterium
GCGAGCGGATCGAGGTCGTCCAAGATGGACAAGAAGACGATCATGAGCATCGACAACGCGGCGAAACTCGTCTACTCGAAGATCCAGCAGCTCGGGAAGCCGGAACTCAAGTTCCCGCAACGTTCGCTGTCGAACGTCAGCTACGACAAGCGCATCGGCCATTTCAAGCTCGGCCGCGCGCGCAAGGAGCGCACCCTCACCGTCAACACCGTCAAGAACTTCGCGCAGACGCTGAAGATGATGGCGATGAGCAAGGAGATGGTGCTGTCCGACGACTTCGCGTCGAAGCGGGAAGCGTACTACGTGTCCAAGAACTGGGGCGATGCCAAGTTCAAGGAGCAGCCCGAGTCCGACTCGTGCATGGACGACGTCGAGGCCCTGTTCTCGCTCGATGGTGTGACTCGAGAGAACCTACGGTTCTTCCCCGACGAGCGTGGTGGCGCCGTCGCCGGAGCCCTCACCGTGATCGACCAGGACCGCGAGACCGGGCGTGACGTGCCGATCGACTGTGCCGGGTTCGCGTCGGGCGCGTACTCGATCCCGAGTTCGGTCGAACACCTGCGGTTCGAGACCAAGGCCAAGTTCATCCTCGTGATCGAGACGACCGCGATGTTCGAACGACTCAACCGACACTACTACTGGCGGAACTCGGACTGCATCCTGATCGCGATGAGCGGCGTGCCGACTCGGGCGACGCGGCGCTTCATCCGCAAGCTGTCGGACGAGAAGAAGTTGCCCGTCTACGCCTTCGTCGACTGCGATCCCTACGGGATCAGCAACATCTACCGCACGCTGAAGGTCGGTTCCGGCAACGCGGCACACCTCAACCAGTTCTTCTGCGTACCGAACGCTCAGTACCTCGGCGTCACGCCGCAGGACATCCTGGACTTCAAGCTGCAGGACGCAACGCACAAGCTCAGCGACATCGACGTCAAGCGGGCGAAGGACGCGTTGAAGAACGACCCGTTCTTCCAAGCGCACAAGCCCTGGCAGAAGGCGATCCAACAACTGTTGAAGATGGGTGTGCGCGCCGAGCAGCAAGCTCTCGCGAAGTGGGGACTCAACTTCGTGATCGACGACTACCTGCCTCGGAAGTTCAAGGAGAAGACCTTCCTCCCGTAGGTCAGTCGACCGACAACGCCGTGATCTCGCGCGCCAGCCGCCGACGCGCGAGCACGAGCAACAGCGCCGCGACCGCGCCGAGCCCGGCGACGAGCCCCCACCACATGCCAACCGCTCCGTATCGGGCGCCGAAGCACAGCCAGAGCCCGACCGGGAATCCGATCCCCCAGAACCCGACGAGCGACACCAGCATCGCCGACTTGGTCGCGCCGACACCGCGCAGGACGCCCGTGGCCACGGCCTGGAGCCCGTCGAACAGCTGGAACACACCAGCGATCGGCAACAGCGCGGTCGCGACACCGATCACGCCCTCGAGCGGCGTGTAGAGCTGCGCGAGCGTCCGCGGCATCCCGAGGAACCCGACCGCGAACACGAGCTCGGTCCCCGTGACCAGGATCAGCGCGACCGTGGCGACGCGTCGCGCAGCGGGCATGTCGCCGCGCCCGACCGCGTGACCGACCCGCACCGACGCCGCCATGCCGAGTGCCATCGGCACCATGAACGCGATCGACGCCAGGTCCAGCGCGACCTGGTGCCCACCGATCACCTCGACACCGAGTCTGCCGACGGTCAACGTCGTCGCCGCGAACACCCCGAGTTCTAGCGAGGACTGCAGTCCGATCGGCAAGCCGATCGCGACGACGCGGCCGATCGCCCGCAGTCGCAACGCGCGACCGCGCGCCTCGGGATCCGCGAACGAACGGACGTGCGGCCCCAGGATCGGCCAACTGAACGCGAGCAACAGGGTCGCCATGAGCCAGCGGCTCAACACGGTCGCCCACGCGGAGCCCTCCACCCCGAGTCGCGGCAGTCCGAAGTGGCCGAAGATCAACCCGTAGTTGGCGAGCGCGTTCACGAGGTTCGCGATCAGGATCACGATCACGATGACCCGCACCTTCGCGAACGCCTGCATCGTGAAGCGGAGCAACGCGAACGCGAGCACCGGCAGTGTGCCGAACGAGACGATTCGTGCGTACGCCGTCGCGTCCGGGACGACCCGAGAGTCCTGACCGGTGGCGCGCAGCAGCGGCTCGACACAGCCGCCGATCAACAGCGTGGCCGGAATCGCGAGCAGGCCGACGAGCACGAAGCCGCGCTGCACGTGCCGCGAGATCGCGGGCAGGTCGCGCGCGCCGACGGCCTGCGCGATCAGCGGTTCGGCGGCCATGACGATGCCCATGCAGCACATCGTCACGAACCAGACCCAGGCGTTCGCCATCGACACGGCGCCGAGCGCCTGCTCCGAGTAGCGACCGACCATGAGCACGTCGACGGTGCTCATGCCGCGCATGCCGAGCAGGACCGCCACGATCGGCAGCCCGAGTCGGACCATCGCGCGCAGTTCGCCCCGACCCGTGGGCGGATGCTCGCTCATCGCAGGCCGATGTCGACCCAGACCATGCGGTGGTCGGAGTGCTCGACGAGATCGGAGTGAGGCTCGTCGGGTGCGGGCCAGAACACGCCGCTCGAGACGACCTCGAGATCCACCGACGGCAACAC
>JAGQQZ010000400.1 GCA_020425915.1 Planctomycetota bacterium
GGGACGTCGAACCAGCAGTTCATGCGCTTCGTCGCCGACAGCGCGAACTCGTTGTCGTTCCAGACCTCGAAGTAGAGATCGCGAACGATGTTCGGGTCGTCGTCGGTCGCGCTGACGAGCGCGAGCTGCGATCCCGCGAGCGCGATGAACGAGTCCATCAGGCAGTGCGGCAGGCACTCGTAGAGCTGCCCGTTGCACGGCTGCAGCAGCACGCACGGAACCTCGGGCTCTTCGAAGCACCGCAGCGCGGCGGCGTTGATGGCGTAGACCGAACCGGACGCGTTGACGACCATCTCCGATCCGATCAGGTGGTCGTGGCACCAGTCGGAGTTGAACACGTACGGACTCTGCGCCGTCACGACGAGGTAGCCCTCCTGGCCGCCTGCGGCCGTCGCGTTGTGGCAGCTCGTCAGGACGCTGAGCGTGTCCGCCGGCGTCAGGTACTCGACGCGATCGAACACGATGCAACCGAGCGGTCGACACGCATCCGCCGGGTTCGGGACGACGTTCGCGTACTCGAAGTGCACGTTCGTTCCACCACCGAAGGACGTGGGCGTCGCCGGCGCGGTGTTCGTGTTGGTCACGCAGACGATCGTGAACATGGTCGCACCCGACCGGTGCACCGGGAACACGAGCTTGCTACCGGGCTTGCGGCCGTCGGCCATCGCGCTCGACGCACAGAGTGCGATCGCGAGCGTGAGCGAGAAGAAGGTGGTGGGTTTCATCGAAGGGTGCGAAGCAGGAGGTCAGGGATACCGAACGCTACCCCACACCCGTGAGGGCGGTCCGAGGCACCTGCACCACGGTTTCGGGAACTCCCCGTCCCGTGCGGCGGGTCTCGATTCGAGACGATCGACCGCGGGCCCCGGATTCGTGCGTCACGATCCCTGACACGGCGAGTCAGCGATCCGGACACGGCAGCCACGATCTGATCCTGGCACGCCGCTTGCCCCAACGCGGGGCATGTTCACCAGACTCCTTCTCTCCTCGGCGGCCCTGACCGCGCTCACCTGCACGATGTCGACCGCCCAGAAGTGGTCGACGAACGCGAACTTCTCCGGCCTGACCACGCGCGTCTTCGCCGTCGGCGAGTACGACGGCGACCTCGTCGCCGGTGGCCAGGCGTTCTGGGCCGACGGCCTCAACCTCGACAACCTCGCGTCGTTCGACGGGAACCGTTGGCGGGCGATCGGCGGCGGTGCCCGTGGACTCGTCCGGACGATGTGCACGTACGGCGGCGACCTCGTCGTCGCCGGCGAGATCGGCATCGTCGGCGGGCTCGGCGTCGGCACGCTCGTCAACTCGATCGCGCGTTGGGACGGCTCGCAGTGGCACGCGCTCGGCGCTGGCCTCACCGACTGGAGCGGCAACCGCGCGACCGTGTTCGCGGTCGCCGAGTTCCAAGGCGATCTCTATGCCGGCGGCGACTTCGAGCAGGCCGGCGGCCAGTCGATCTCGTTCCTCGCGAAGTGGAACGGCACGAACTGGTCGGCCGTGGGCAGCGGCATCAGCGGTGGTCAGGTCTGGGGGCTGCACGCGACCGCGACGCACCTGTACGTCGGCGGTTCGTTCGACGTCGCGGGTGGAACGACCGTGAACCACGTCGCGGCGTGGGACGGCTCCGCGTGGTCGGCCCTCGGCTCGGGGATCGTGGGCTCCTACGTGCAGTGCCTCGCCACGTATCAGGGTGACCTGTACGTCGGCGGGGCGTTCGACGCCGCCGGCGGTTCGTCGGCCGAGAACGTCGCGCGCTGGGACGGTTCGCGATGGCACGACGTCGGCGGCGGCATTCCGGACTGGGACATCGGCGTCGCCGCGATCACGATGCGCGCGTTCGGTGGTGACCTCTACGTCGGCGGCAACTTCGTGCAGGCCGGTTCGGCGAACGCTTCGCGGGTCGCGCGATGGAACGGTTCGACGTGGCAAGGGTTCGGCGGGATCGCGGGCAGCGACATCGCCACGACCGCGATCGCGCTCGGCGAGTGGGACGGCCATCTCGTGATCGGCGGCGAGTTCTCGAGCGCCAGCACGGATTTCAGTCCGGCGACGACGGTCGTGTCGAACTCGATCGTCGGCTTCGACGGTGTCGACGCCTGGCGTCAACTCGGCCGCGGCATCGGTGTCGAGCGGAAGATCCGCGCGATGGTCCCGTGGCGGAACGGATGGGTCGCGGTCGGCGACTTCCTCTACGCGGGCTCACGCCTGGCGACGCGAGTGGCCTTCTTCGACGGCACCGATTGGTGGCCGATCGGTTCGATCAACGGCGCCGTCTACGACGCGCTCGTGTTCCAGGACGAACTCTACGTGACCGGCACGTTCACACAGATCGACGGCGTCCCGATCGCGACGACCGCGCGCTACGACGGCACCAGTTGGCACGCGCTCGGCAGCGGCGCCGGCGGCGACGCGATCGCGGTGTTCCAAGGCGCGATCCACACCGGCGGGATCGGCGGCGTCCGACGGTGGAACGGGTCTTCGTGGCAGAGCGTCGGTCCGACGATGTTCGGCAACGTCAACACGATGTGCGTGTTCGCGGGCGAACTCTACATCGGTGGATCGCTCGGACTCGGCGGCGGTAGTTCGGCGAACCTGTACGCGTGGGACGGACAGACGCTGCGAACCGTCGGTGGCGGCGTGAACGACACCGTCGACTCCTTGCACGAGGCGTTCGGCGCGTTGTGGGTCGGTGGTGAGTTCACCCAGGTCGGCGGGAACTCGGCCGAACGATTCGCCGCGTGGACCGGCTCGGGATGGCTGACCTTCTCCCCGATCACGACGCCGGGCTCGACCGTCCTGTCGATCGCGGACCTGGACGGCGAGATCTACGTCGGCGGCACGTTCACCGGCTTCCTCGGCTTCCCGGCGCAAGGACTCATGCGCCTCGACCTCGCCTCGGGCTCGTGGCACCCGGTCGGCGATGGGGCGACGGGTGCGGTTCACGCCCTCGTCGCCGACCCGGTTCGACATCGCCTGTTGCTCGGTGGGAGCTTCCCCCGCGTCGGCGCCGGCGACGGCTTCACGGTGCGTAACACCGGGATCCGGGCGGAGAACTTCGCGGTGCTCGACTTCCGTCCCGACTGGTCCCCGATCCCGGCGACGGGCGTCGCAGGGCGATCGACGCCGAGCCTGATCGGACGAAGCGTCACGCCCGTGGTCCCGAACGACATCACGACCCTCCGTGTCGTGGACGCTCCGCCGACGAGCGCGGGCGTGATCGTGCTCGGCTTCGGTCGGATCGACTTCCCGATCTTCGGCGGTGTGTTCGTGCCGCAGATCAACCTGGCGCCCGCGTTCACGACGACGCTGCACGGCGAACACTCGTTGGAGTTCCCGTTGCCTGCGTCGGGTGCGCTGCCGCCGGGGACGCCGGTCGCGGCGCAGGCCTGGTTCCTCGATCCGGCGGCGCCGTTCGGGCTGTCGGCGACGGACGGGATCGAGACGGTGTTGCCGTAGCGGGGAGCTCGCTGTTCCGGGCGGCGCCGCCTCGGTTCGATGCGTTCGTAGGTGGTCACTCGGTGTGCTCGGCTCGCGAGCGCTCGGATCAAAGGCA
>JAGQQZ010000401.1 GCA_020425915.1 Planctomycetota bacterium
GAGTGACCAACCGATGCCAAGACCCCACCGCCGTTCGTACGTTCCCGTCCTGACCACGATGCTCGCGCTCACGAGCGGACTCGTCGCCCAGACCGAACTCCAAGGCCCGTCGCAGGTCCTGATGTTCAAGTCGGGGCACTCGTACACCTACCGCGAGGTCGCGCTCGAGCCGACCGCCACGTCGACGCGGTTGCGACTTCCGGACGCGACGCATGGCTCGGCATGGCTGGCATCCGACGACGTCACCGTCACGCGCGCGATCGCGAAGCGGGAGAAGGTCACCGAGAAGCGCCCGATCACCGATCTGGCCGGCATGCTTCGGCACGCGATCGACCGCGAGGTCCGGCTCTCGTACGTGGCGGGCGAGACGGTCCAGTACGCCGAGGGGAAGGTGATCCGGGTGTTCGACGCGCCGCCGCAGCCCATCCCGGCGTACGGATGGAGGGCTCCGACGCCACCGCAGCCGACGCCGACGCTCGTCGTCCTGCAGGAGCGGGACTCGATCCGGACCCTGCAGGTCGGATCGATCATGACGGTCACATTCGCGGAGCAGGAACCGACCCGAGACCGGTGGGACTACGCGATCGAGATCGAGGCGAACGTGTTGGACGTCGAACACTCCGAGGCAGCCGCCGGCGACCATCTCGGACTCGCCTCGATGAGCCGCAGACTCGCCTGGACGCCCAGCTACGTCATCGAGCTCGGCGACGCCGAGCGCGCGCGCCTCGTCGGCAAGGCCGTGATCGTCAACGACTCCGAACCGTTGCGGGATGCGCAGGTGAGTCTCGCGATCGGGTATCCGAACCTCGAGTTCGCTCAGGTCGACACGAGTCTCTCGCCGACCACGACACTCGACGCGTTCCGCAACATGTTGGAGAGCTCCGGCGCCAACCAGGGTCGCCGTCAGGCAGGCGTTCTCGCTCAGACGATGAGCAACGTCGCCGCCGTCGATACAGGGATCGGCTCGCCGCCGTCGGTCGCCGGCATGGCGGGAGCCGTGGACGGCGAGTCCTCGGAGGACCTGTTCCTCTACGACGTCGGACGAATCACGCTCGACAAGGGGGAACGCGCCTACGTCCCGCTGCTGGACGCGGAAGTACCGGTCGCCCACCGCTTCGACTGGGACCTGCCGGACCGCGTGAATCGATACGCACAGTTCACCGACAAGCCCGACGACCTGGAGCCGGTCTGGCACGTGTTGAAACTCGACAACGTGACCGAAGCGCCCTGGACGACGGCGCCGATCCTGATCCGCAACGCGCGCGGCCCTCTCGCACAGTCGATGCTGCGCTACACGGCGGCTGGCGCCGACGCGACCGTCCGACTGACGAAGGCCCTCGACCTGGTCGGGAGCTCGGTCGAGGTGCGCGCCGACGACGACGCCGCGCGGCGCGACGAAGTCATCCTGTTCCACGACCGCTACGAGCGCGTCGAGGTCGTCGGCGTCCTCGAGCTGACGAATCGTTCCAAGCGAGCCGCCCCGATGCGGATTCGCAAGGACTTCTCGGGTGACCTCCTGTCGGCCGACCACGAACCCGCGCTGACGGGTCAGGCCAAACGACTCGGGGAAGTCAACGCGAGCCGCACCGCGACGTGGACGTTCGATCTCGGCCCCGGCGAGAGCTGGAAGGCCGAGTATCGCTACAAGGTCCTGATCCGCCGCTGACTCGGTGCTCGGCACTGGCCGGGGAAGTTGCGCGACGCCAGGTCGCGGCCTCTTGGGTGGTCTGCGCAGCTCGCGAGCGCTCGGGATCCAA
>JAGQQZ010000402.1 GCA_020425915.1 Planctomycetota bacterium
CCAGACCCTCGCGCTCGGTGCCATGACGGCTGCGTAGACCATGATGCCGAAGCACGCGCCGCTCGCACCGAGACACTGCACGTCGGCCGACCCCATCGCCGCCATGAACGGCAACTGCACGAAGTTCCCGGTGAACCCCGACGCGAGGTACAGCTTGACGATCCCGCGCCGCCCGACCTCGCTCTCCACCATCGTGCCGAAGAAGTACAGCACGAGCATGTTGCCGAGGATGTGCCCGATGTCGGTGTAGCTGTGCGAGAACTGCGAGGTCAGCAGGCGGAACACGCCGAGTCCGTAGCCGTCCGCCAGCCCGTTCACGCTGACCGCGAACCAATCGTTGAGTTCGCCGCCGAGGATCGCGTTGGCGAGGAACACGGCGACGTTGATCAGCAGCAACGCCTTGACGCCGCTGGTCAACGAAGGAAACGCCATGCGCGGCCCACGCATCATCTCGCTCATGAATCTGTCGTTCGCCTGGTTCGGTCTCGAGTTCCGTGGTTAATATCGGCTCGATCCGCACTGAAACCCGATCCCAGCGTGCCCGCACGAATCCTCGACGGCAAGTCTCTTGCAGCCAGTTGGCGTGAACGCCTCCACGATGCGCGTGAGAGCCTCGGCGACCGCCCGGTCAACCTCGTCTCGCTCGAGGTCGGCGAGAACCCGGCCGCCAAGGTCTACATCCGCAACCAGAAGCGCGCCGCGAAGGCGTGCGGCATCGAACTCGTCGAGCGCTTGCTCCCGGCGACGACGACCGAAGCCGAGCTGCTCGAGATCATCCAGGGCTACAACGCGGATCCGGGCGTGACCGGGATCATCATGCAGCGCCCGCTCCCGCTCGCCATCGATGCACGGCGGGTTCAGGCGACGATCTCGCGCACCAAGGACGTCGAGGGAATGAACCCCTCGAACATGGGCGCGATCCTCTACTGCGAGCCCAAACTCACGCCGTGCACGGCGCTCGCCGCCGTCACGTTGATCCAGCACTCGGGCATCGACATGAAGGGGGCGGAGACCGTCGTGGTCGGGCACAGCGAGATCGTCGGCAAGCCGGTCGCCATCCTGCTGCTGCACCACCTCTCGACGGTCACCGTCTGCCACATCGGCACGCGCAACCTGCGCGAACACACCAAGCGCGCGGACATCCTCGTCGTCGCGGTCGGCAAACCTCACCTCGTGACCGGCGACATGATCAAGCCGGGCGCCGTGGTCATCGACATCGGGATCAACGCGAACCCCAACGGCGGAGGCATCGTCGGCGACGTGCACTTCGATTCGGCCAAGGAAGTCGCCGGATTCATCACTCCGGTCCCCGGCGGCGTCGGCCCGCTGACCGTCGCGATGCTGATGCGCAACACGCTGCGCGCGGCGGGCTGGGAAGGCTGATCCGTCAGCGACGTCGCGTCAGGACGTAGTCCGCGATGCCGAGCATCGCATCCTTGGCCGACCCGTCGAGCAGGCCGTCGACGGAGTCGATCGCGTCGCGCACACGACGCTCCGCCGCGGCGTGGGCGAAGTCGACCGCGCCGCGGACGTCGAATCCGGAGTGGAGGCGCTCGAGCTTGTCGGCGTCAGTCGACGACCCTTCCATGAGCGCACGAAGTTCGTCCCGCTTGGCGGGCTCGCGCATGAGCCAGAGCAACGGCAGCGTCAGCTTGCCCTTGCCGAGGTCGGTACCGAGCGACTTGCCGACGACCGTCTCGTCACCATCGATGTCGAGGCAGTCGTCGACGATCTGGAACGCCATGCCGAGCTCCACGCCGAAGCGATCGAGCGCCTCGCACGACGCAGCAGGCGCACCGGAGTAGTGCGCGCCGAGACGGCAGGCCGCGCCGTACAGCAGCGCAGTCTTGTCGCGAATGACCTCGTCGTAGCGCTCGACCGTCCAATCGAAGTCGAAGCGATGGATGATCTGGGTGATCTCACCCTGGCAGATGCGGCGCGTCACGTCCGCGAGCACGCGACTGCAGGTCGAGTCGCCGAGCTGAACCGACATGTGGAACGCGCGCGCGTAGATGTAGTCGCCGAGCAACACGGGCAACTCGGTACCGTGCTCCGCGTTGATCGTCGACTCCTGCCGTCGGATCATCGCGCCATCGAGCACGTCGTCGTGGACGAGCGTCGCGGTGTGGAGCAACTCGATGATCTTGGCGACCTCTACGTGGTCGTCGCCGGTCTCGAGTCCGAGCGCGCGCGGCGCGAGGAAGACCAACGCAGCGCGGAGCTGCTTGCCCTGGTAACTCGCGGCGTGCTCGACGAACGGTAGCAGGTCGCTCTGCTCGGGCCGGAGATCTTCGACGAGCTCGGCCGCGACCCGATCGAGGTCGGGACGCACGAGCGCCGTGAGGTCCCTTAGAGGAATCGACGCGCTCGTCACCGGATCAATCGCCCTTGTCGGAGCCGGACGGGGGCGAGTCGATCTTCTCGTGATCGTCGCCACGGAGCCCCTTCTTGAACTCGACGATGCCGCCGCCGAGGGCCCGCGCCATGCCTGGGATCCGATGCCCGAACAGGAGCAGCACGATGACCAAGATGACCACCCATTCGTAGCCGCCCAGGAAGGCGAGGTATGCGGTGGGGAACGCGGGTGCTGTCATGACGGTGTCGATCGGGCCCAGAGGCCGAGTTCACGAAAACTTACGACGAAGCGCCGGGACCGCCAAGCGTCCAGTGGGACAAAGCCGGGCGCTTCACCCGTCACTCGCCGCGTTCCGACAGATACTTACGCCAACGGGCGACGTCCTCGCCGAATTTCTGCCCCGTCATCCGCTCGAGGTTCTGGACGGCGTTCGTCCGGACCCGAGCGTCGTCCGAATCGAGCGCGGCCACGAGGATCTGGGCCGCGTCCCGCTCGAGCTGTTTCCGGTCCGGCGTCGCGGCGGTCTCACCGGTCCCGCCGCGCTGGAGCTGCTGCAAACGGGCGAGCATCTGCTCGAACACCGACTGGAGCTGCCGACGCTCGATCGCGAGGATCGCGACGAACAGGCAGAGGAAACCGCAGATCAGCCGCAGCAGAGCGGTCTCTCCGGCAGCCTCGCGCCACTGCTCCGCGCCCGGCAGGATCGGTTCGAGCCAGACCAGCGCACACAGGACCAGCAGGACGAGGGGCGTGAACGTCCGGACGAGTTCGCGCATCGCGATCGAGCAGGGACTAGCCCTGCATCACCTCGCGCATCCGCTCACCCATGACGCTCGGAGTGTCGACGACGTACACGCCCGCGCTCGCCATCGCCGCCTTCTTCTCCTTCGCGGTACCCTTGCCGCCGGAGATGATCGCGCCCGCGTGACCCATCCGCTTGCCGGGGGGCGCCGTCGCGCCGGCGATGAAGCCGACGACGGGCTTCGTGACCTTCTCCTTGATGAAGTCGGCGGCCTCTTCCTCGGCCGTGCCACCGATCTCGCCGATCATGATGATGCCTTCGGTTGCGGGATCGTCCTGGAACAGCGACAGGACGTCGATGAAGTTCGTCCCGTTCACGGGGTCCCCACCGATGCCGACGCAGGTCGTCTGGCCCATGCCGACCGAAGTCACCTGCCACACCGCCTCGTAGGTCAGGGTCCCGCTGCGCGAGACGATCCCGATGTTGCCCGGCTTGTGGATGTAGGCCGGCATGATGCCGATCTTGCAACCCGAGTCCCCACTGACCGGCGTGATGACGCCCGGGCAGTTCGGGCCGATCAGCCGCGTGTTCGATCCCTCAAGGTAGTCGCGCACCTTCGTCATGTCGAGGACCGGCACACCCTCGGTGATCGCCACGACGAGTTCGATGCCGGCGTCGGCCGCCTCCATGATCGCGTCCGCAGTGAACGGGGCCGGCACGTACACGACCGAGGCCGTCGCACCCGTCGCCGCCACCGCTTCGCGCACGGAGTCGAACACGGGGATCCCGTCGACTTCCTGGCCGCCCTTGCCCGGCGTGACACCGCCGACCGTGTGTGTGCCGTAGGCCTTCGCCTGCAGCGTGTGGAACTTGCCGGCATCACCGGTGATGCCCTGCGTGATGACCTTGGTGTTGCCGTCGATCAGAATGCTCATGAGTCTCTCTCCACCCTCAGGAGGTCATCGCGACGATCTTCTCGGCCGCTTCGTCGAGTGAGGATGCAGTCTCGAGCTTGACGCCCGATTCCTGCAGCAACGCCCGGCCCTTCTCGACGTTCGTGCCCTCGAGCCGAACGACGAGCGGAACCGAGAGTTCGACCTCCCTCGCCGCGGCGATGACGCCCTCGGCGATCGTGTCGCACTTCATGATCCCGCCGAAGATGTTGATCAGCACACCTTGGACGTTGGGATCGGACAGGATGATCTTGAACGCGTTGGTGACCTGCTGCTCGTTCGCGCCGCCACCGACGTCGAGGAAGTTCGCCGGACTGCCGCCCTTGAGCTGGATGACGTCCATGGTCGCCATCGCGAGACCAGCGCCGTTGACCATGCAGCCGATCGTGCCATCGAGCGCGATGTAGTTGAGCTCGAACTTCGACGCTTCGACCTCCTTCGGATCCTCCTCGTTCAGGTCGCGCAGCTCGAGCAGGTCCTTGTGGCGGAACATCGCGTTGCTGTCGAAGTTGATCTTCGCATCGAGCGCGACCACGTCGCCGGACTTGGTGACGATCAGCGGGTTGATCTCGGCGAGCGAGCAGTCGAGTTCCTGGAACAGCTTCGCGAGCCCGGCGAGGACCTTCATGCCCGCTTTCGCGGTCGGACCGGTCATGCCGAGCTGCTTGGTCAGGTTACGGAGCTGGAATCCCAGCAGTCCGTGACTCGGGTGGATGCGCTCGCGAACGATCGCCTCGGGCCGCGTCTCGGCGAGTTCCTCGATATCCATTCCGCCCTCGGCACTGGCCATCATGACCGGAGCGAACGAACCACGATCCACGGCGATCGCGACGTAGAGCTCGCGATCGATGTCGCTGCCCTCCTCGACGTAGATCTTGCGCACGAGCCGGCCCTCGGGGCCGGTCTGATGGGTCACGAGCGGCTTGCCGAGCATGCCGGCCGCAGCCTCGCGAGCCTCGGCGGCGGAGCGCACGAGCTTGACGCCGCCCGCCTTGCCGCGGCCGCCGGCGTGGATCTGCGCCTTGACGACCGAGAGCGGCTTGCCGAGCTTCTCGAAGGCCTTCGCGGCCTCGTCAGCGGTATCGCACGGGATCCCGTGGGGAACCGGCAGACCGAACTTCGCGAACAGCTGTTTCGCTTGGTATTCGTGGATGTTCATGGGTCGGAGGGGGCGCACGTTAGCCCTTCGGCGGGCTCGATCAAACCATGCACTGCCCGCGTCGCGGCCTTTGATCGCCCCTCCCCGGCCGGCTACCGTCTCAGGCACATGGACGGCATCCTGGTCTACCAACACATCCGCGCCCTGCTCGAGGACGGCGCGATCGCGAGCTGCAACCCCGCGGTTTCCCCCGCCCAGGTCCAGCCGGCGAGCCTCGACCTCCGCATCGGCACGCTCGGCTACCGAGTGCGCAGCGGCTTCCTTCCGGAGACGGCGACGGTCGCGGAACGACTCGAGGAGACCACGCTCTACACGTTCGACGTCACCGACGGCGCGGTCCTCGAGAAGGGGCACTGCTACGTGTTCCCGCTGCTCGAACGCATCGAGAAGCCGCTGCCGTACACGATCCGCGCCAACCCGAAATCATCGACGGGCCGACTCGACCTGTTCACGCGCCTGCTCGGCGATCACTGTGGTCGGTTCGAGATGCTCCCGCCCGGCTACACCGGGCCGCTCTACCTGGAGGTCGTGCCGCGCTCGTTCCCCGTCAAGCTCCAGACCGGCACGAGCCTGTCACAGATCCGCTTCGCCGCCGGCGACGCCGTCCTGAGCGACGACGCGTTGCGCGCCGAGTACGAACGGTCCCCGCTCCTGTTCCGCGACGACGGCTCGCCGATCCCGCTCGGCGAGGTCCGCATCGACGACGGCCTCTGTATGGGGATCTGCCTCAGCAACGACCGCGACGTGCAGGGCCCGATCGGCTACGAAGCGCGACGCTACAGCCGCGTGCTCGACGTGTCCGCGACCGGCGCCCACGACTGGCGCGACTTCTTCAAGCCGATCGAGCCGTCGCACGACGGGCACTTGATCGTCGAACCCGAGGAGTTCTACATCTTCGCCTCGAAGGAACGCGTGCGCATCCCACGCCACCTGGCCGCCGAGATGGCCGCGTACGACGTCGGCATCGGCGAGTTGCGCACCAACTATGCGGGCTTCTTCGACAACGGTTTCGGCGGGGCCCAGGGCACCCGCGCCGTGCTCGAGGTGCGTCCCCACGACGTGCCGTTCCTGGTCGAGGACGGCCAGGTGTTCTTCAAGCTGCAGTTCTTCAAGAGCTTGGAGGAGCCGGACGTGGCGTATGGCGATGCGAAGCTCGAGAGCCACTACCAGGGGCAGGGGCTGCGGTTGAGCAAGCACTTCGCGTAGCGCGGTCGGCTGAGGGCGTTGCCTGCGCGCGGCTCGCGAGCGCTCGGGATCAAAGGCAAGACCAGGGGGCTCCCCCCGTTTGCCCCGTCACCTTCGCGTCG
>JAGQQZ010000403.1 GCA_020425915.1 Planctomycetota bacterium
GACGGAACGCGCGCGCCGCCATCTCCCACGACGCGCGTCTGTCAGCCTCGCCCGCCCGCTTCGCCTTCGCGTCGGTCGCTCGCCCGCCGGGCTTCCGACGCGAAGGCGAAGGGGGCGGGCGAGGCTGACAGACGCGCGTCGTGGGAGATGGCGGCGCGCGCGTTCCGTCGGGGGGAGTCTGATCTCGGAGAACTCGATGTTGGCGGGCGCCCGCCGCCCCGATCGACCCCGAATCTGGCGGGCGCGCGCCAGTTCGGACGCCGGATCGCGGCGGGCGCCCGCCACATCACGCCCCCGCAACGCCGGCCCCGCGCGCCTCGATTCGCCCCTTCGCTCTCACGTCGGTCGCTCGCCCGCAGGGGCCGCGTCCGCCGTTTCCGGCGCGCGGCACGTCGATGAACCGGTGCATCGATCTGCACGGCTGGCGTTGGATTCGCCAGCGGCGGAGGGAGAGCGAAGGGGCGAACCAGTGGCGCGCCCTCGTTTCGCTTCTGAGCTCGAGCCGAGGAAGCTCCGGCCCACCCCACACTCAACCGATCAGCGCTTCGCCCCCGAGTTCAGGTACTTGAAGTACGCCGAATCCGCCCCGAGCAGCATCACCGTCCCCTCGCCGATCGAGTCCCGGTAGCTCTGCAGCGTCCGCACGAAGGCATAGAACTCCGGGTCGGCGCCGTAAGCCTCGTTGTAGATCCGCGCGGCCTCGGCATCCGCGCGACCGCGGATCTCCTCGGCTTCGCGTTGCGCGACCGAGGTGATCTCGGCCAGCTCGCGGGAAGTGTCGCCGCGGATGCGAGACGCCTCGCCTTCACCCTCGGCGCGGAACTGCTCCGCGACCCGCTGGCGCTCGGAGATCATTCGGTCGAACACCTGCTGCTGCACGGACGGGATGTAGTTGAGGCGCTTGACGCGGAAGTCGACGAGCTCGATGCCGTACTGTGGCATCGACTTGCGAGCCTCGGCCAGGATGTCGGCCTGGAGCTGCTCGCGGCCGGAATCGATCGTCTTGTCGAGCTGGGTGTCGTCGCTGACCAGACGGTTGGATGCGACCTTGCTCGGGTCCCAGCTCGCCGAACGAACGATCTCGACGAGGTCGGTCGCCGAGACACGGTCGCGGACGACGGAGTCGAGGATGTCGTCGAGTCGCGCACGGGCTCCGACCTCGTCTCGGACGCTGGTCAGGAACTTCAACGGATCCGTGATCCGCCAACGCGCCGTGGTGTCGACCTTGATGAACTCGCGTCCCTTGGTCGGGATCTGGTTCGGTTCGCCGTCCCATTCGAGGGACCGCCGATCGAACCGAGCGAGATCGTCGAAGATGGGGTTCCGGAAGTGGAGCCCGGGTTCCGACACGACGCGCTTCACCTTGCCGAATTGGAGCACGACGACCTGTTCGGACTCGTCGACGGTGAACGCGGCGCTGGCCACGACGATCAAGCCGATCAGGAGCACGACACCGGTCGCGATGGCGATCAGGAGCTTTCGAATCTGAGGGTTCATCGTTCCTCCTCCCGCTTCGCGGCCGCGTTGCGAACTCGCGAACCGGCCGCCGCGCCCAGATCGAGCAGTGGAATCGGTGCGTTCGTGGCGCCGTCGACGACGTAGAGCGACTCGACGTTCGGCAGCACCTCGTCGACCATCTCGAGGAACAGACGCTGGCGCGTCAGGTCCTCGGCCTTCCTGTATTCCTCGACCAGCGCCGTGAAGCGGGCCGTCTGGCCCTTCGACGCGTTGACGCGCTCGGTGGCGTAGGCCTGGGCTTCGGAGATGAGCTGCGCGGCTTCGCCGCGCGCGCGCGGCAGCACCTGGTTGCGCTCCTTCTCGGCGAGGTTCACGAGGCGCTCCTTCTCCTGCCGGGCTTCGTTGACCTCGTTGAACGCGGCCGCGACCTGCTCGGGAGGCGTCACGTCCTGCAGCTCGACCGCGGAGACGTGGATGCCGAGTTCGTACGCGTCGAAGATGTCCTGCATCCGCTCCTTCACTTCGCTCGCGATGGAGACACGTCCGACGGTCAGGACGTCGCCGCCGACGCGGTTGCCGACGACCTGGCGCATCACCGATTCGGTGACGTCCCGGATCGTGCCGCGCTGGTCTCGCACCTTGTGCATCCACTGGTTCGCGTCGACGATCCGGTACTGGACGACCCACTCCACGTTGATGACGTTGAGGTCACCGGTGAGCATCAGGGCCTCGTCCCGGTTCCGACCCGATCGGTCGTAGCGGGACGGCTCGCCTCGTCGCACCGCAGCCGTGCGGAAGCCGAACTCCTCCTTCTGGACGATCTCGGTCGGGATGAACGTCGCCTGGTCGATGCCGAACGGCCACTTGAAGTGCAGCCCGGGCTCCTCGATCGAAACGACCCGGCCGAAGCGCTTGACGACCGCGCGGCCCTCCGCTTCGACGGTGTAGTACGACGAGAAGATCCCGATCAGGACCACCAGACCGATCAGGATCGCCAACACGAGTCGAACGCCGCCACGCCGTATCGCTTGCACGGGTCGGCTCCCGGCCATGCGGCGCTCGAGCTCCCCAAAGTCGTCGGGAATTTGCATGGCGCCCACCTTCGCCGTCGACGCCGCGTATTCAAGGGAATGTCGCCCCGGACCGAGTTCGCCGATTCGCCTCCCGGGCTCCCGCCCGGTAGGGTTTCGGCCGATGAGCCCCCCCGCCGATGCGGCCCTGATCCAACGCTGCGCCCGCGAGATCCGCGACGCGTTCCGCGCCTACAACGACGAGTTCCGCGCCGTGACGCAGCGCGCGAAGGGTCGGTTCGAGCGGCGCGACTGGCTCGGCGGACAGCAGGACGCCGCGGAGCGCATCGAGCTGTACGACCAGCACGTCAACGCGTCGACCAAGCGCATGCACGCGCTGCTGGGTGACCGCGCGCACGATCGCGGGCTGTGGAAGCGGATCAAGACGGCGTTCTCGGTCCTGGCCGACGACTATCCGGACCTCGAATTCGTCAAGACGTACTTCAGCTCGGTGACGCGGCGCGTGTTCGGCACGGTCGGTGTGCACCCCGACATCGAGTTCGTCGGCCCGGAGACGATCCCGTTGCGCAACATCGAGGGACCGCTGATCGGCAACAACTACGTCAACCGCGGTTCGCTCGCCGCGATGTTCCGCGAGATGCTGGAGGACCATGCGTGGTCGGTCCCTTTCGCAGACCTCGACGGTTGTGCCCGACGCGTCGCGGACGACGTCCGCGCGCACTACGCGGCCCAGCAGCAGGCGGACAGCGTGCTCTGCGTCGACATGATCCCGTCGGTGTTCTACCGCGAGACGCGCGCCTACGTAATCGGCCGAGCGACCGGCTGGACGCGGTCCACGCCGCTCTGCATCTCGTTCGAGAACGGTCCCGACGGGATTCGCGTGGACGCGGTGCTCCAGACCAAGGAGGACGTCAGCGTCCTGTTCGGCTTCGCCCGATCGTACTTCCAGGCCGACCTCCACCCGGTCGGGTCGGCGATCGTGTTCCTGCGGAAGGTGATGCCCGCCCTCTCCGTCAACGAGTTGTTCACGGTGCTCGGTCGCGCCAAGCAGGGCAAGACCGAACGATACCGCGTGCTATCGCGCCACCTGGAGCTGTCGCGCGACCAGTTCATCGTCGCGCCAGGCAAGAAGGGCATGGTCATGGCCGTGTTCACGCAGCCGTCGCACGACGTCGTGTTCAAGGTGATCCGTGATCGCTTCGCCGCGCCGAAGGAGACGACCGCGGAGGACGTCAAGCGGTGCTATCGCCTGGTCGTGCGGAACAACTGGGCTGGCCGCCTCGTCGATGCCCAGGAGTTCCGTTCGCTGCGACTCGCGGCGGATCGATTCGACCAGACTCTCCTCGACGAACTGTTGTCCGAGACCGGCAAGACGACCCGGCTC